>NZ_JBFTOU010000007.1:0-246940 GCF_056398125.1 Pseudomonas sp. 05L36
CCGTTGGCCAGCGGGCCGTAGACGATRTAACTGTGGCCGGTGACCCAGCCGACGTCGGCGGTGCACCAGTAGATTTCACCCGGGCGGTAGTCGAACACGCGCTCGTGGGTCATGGCCGCGTACAACAGGTAACCGCCGGTGGTGTGCTGCACACCCTTCGGCTTGCCGGTGGAGCCGGAGGTGTAAAGGATGAACARCGCCTCTTCGGCACCCATCTCTTTCGGCGCGCACACGGTGCCGGCCACTTTCATCAGGTCTTCGTACCAGATGTCGCGATGCGGGTTCCACTTGATMTCGCCACCGGTGCGCTGGCACACGATGACTTTCTGGATGCTGCTGGTTTCCGGGTTGGTCAGCGCGTCGTCGACGTTGGCYTTGAGCGGGATCCTCTTGCCGGCACGAATGCCTTCGTCGGCGGTGATCACCACTTTGGATTTGCAGTCGATGATGCGACCGGCCAGGGCTTCCGGCGAGAAACCGCCGAACACCACCGAGTGAATCGCGCCGATCCGGGTGCAGGCCAGCATGGCGACCACGGCTTCRGGGATCATCGGCATATAGATGGTCACCACGTCGCCGCGGTGCACGTCCTGACCACGCAGGGCGTTGGCGAACTTGCAGACTTGCTCGTGCAGTTCGCGGTAAGTGATGTGGCGGCTTTCGGCAGGGTCATCGCCCTCCCAGATGATCGCGACCTGATCGCCGCGCTCGGCCAGATGCCGGTCGAGGCAGTTGTAGGAAACGTTCAGGGTGCCGTCGGCAAACCATTTGATGTCGACATGGTGATCGTCGAAGGAAGTCTGCTTCACCGTGGTGAAAGGCTTGATCCAGTCGAGGCGCTTGGCTTGCTCGCGCCAGAAGCCGTCCGGGTTGACGACCGACTGCTGGTACATGGCCTTGTAGGTCGCCTCGTCGGTCAGCGTGTTAGCCAGAACCTCGGGACGAACGGGATACAGGGAAGCCGCACTCATCTTTCTTACCTCGGTGGAATAGTTGTTTTTGTATGACCACGTTTTAGCCGGGCCGGGCCTATAGAACCATTCGACGATGGTAGTAACAAGCCCCTACAAATTGTCATGAAAAACCGTCAAACCCACTACCGCCGCGGTACCTGTGGGAGCGAGCCTGCTCGCGATGGTCGTAAACGATAACGCGCCCAATCTGACACCCCACGGCGCTCTCTGGCTCATCGCGAGCAAGCTCGCTCCTACAAAATGAAGAGGCTATTCGAGGATTGTTACAGGATCTGTCAAAGGTGTTTATCAAAACCACGTCTATATGAACGTATCCCCCGCCTCTAAAATCTGCCACGCCAACAAGGCAACCTGATTAACCCAGTTGCAGCCCCCACGAAGGCAGTTAATCAAAACACCCTGGTACTGAAGTTCCACACGCAATCTCAAAAGGATTGCGTGCCCCCTTTCGACCTCCAAAAGGTAAATATCAAATGAAAGCTTTATTGGTTCTGGCCCTCAGCTGCGTGTGCGTAACCGCCATGGCCGGCGAGGTCCCGACTGATGTCGCACAGCAACAACCGCCCGTTGAGGAATACACTTACTCGATGAATCTGGACATCGCCAAAGTGATCTCCATGAGCGAAGCCCCGAATGTGTGTGAAGTGGTACCGATGAAAATGGAATACGAAGATTCCAACGGTCAACGGCATATCCTGCGTTACAGCGCGATGGGCAACGGTTGCTCTAACGGCTGACCTCCTGCTTCACCCCTCCCCCAATAAGGTTCGACCCACCCGCCACGATCAGGCAGATGAAGCGCCGAACCTTAATGATCGATTAAATCGATTATTATAAGCATTTATTTGCGCTTTTTAATCGAAATAGTCGGCGTAGTATCAACTGCAACCCAAGACAAACAACGCCTGCGAAACTGGAGCAACGACCATGAAAACCCAACTGATCCTCGCCCTGACCCTCTCCGTCCTGGCTGCCAACACCTTCGCCGCCGATGGTTACGACCGCACCGGCTCGGCCGCTTACACCAGCGAAGCGGCTGTCGCTTCCGACGGTTACGACCACACCGGTTCCGCGTCCTTCGCCGCCGATGGCGCAGACCACATTGGCGCCGGCAAACTGGCTTCCGACGGCGCTGACCGCACTGGCGCCGCCCGCCTCGCCGCCGATGGTGCCGACCACATCGGTGCCGCTCGCCTGAGCTGATCCGCCAGCGTGACTTCACAGCCCGACTTCGGTCGGGCTTAGTTGTGTCTGGAGCCTGAGAAAACCCCACCGAAACACAAGATGTAGTGAAAAATGCCTTTTTTGGTTATTTCTTGAGCAAAAATATTCCAGGGCAAAAAATCAGGAAAAAAAATCTTCCCCCGCCAACGTCGTTCAAAGCCCTGTAAACCCTCGCTCCGACCGAAATACGGCCCCCGTCGACCGATCCGTGAGCCATTTCGCCGCCCCACAGCACGCAAAACTTCCCTATAATGCGGCGTTAAACGGGACTGCAATATTCCCTTACAGGGATGAAAAGCCAGTCTGAAGCCCCGCACAAGCGATCAAAGCTTGCTGCGCCCATCAGTGGCTCTCGGAACCCCGTACAAATTTCTGTTTGATGCCTGCGTATAGCTGCTGCAAAAAACAATTCCTTTAGATCCAACGCGGCCAGTAAGGCCGTGTGAAAAACCGACCTATCCAATTTCACACGGGCACACTGGCCCTCACGCAGGAGACGACACGTCATGCTGAGCTGGGACGAATTCGACAAAGAAGACACGGAAGTAGCAGTCAAGGGCACTAACGCTGGCCACGCCACCGAAGCCAACATGGACCGTCTCGACAGCGCCGGCGGTGCCGCCGCCCTGGAAGCCCGTGCCGTGACCGCCGCTGACTCCGCCGCCGTTGCCCGCGCCAAAGCCGCCCTGGACTCCCTCGACGTCGCCGAAGGCCTCGCCGAACTCGAAGGCGCCTCCGCCCGTGTCGCCGTTGACGAAAAGCGCATGATCAACTGCCGCGCCGACCTCAACCAACTCGTACCCTTCAAGTACGACTGGGCCTGGCAGAAGTACCTGGACGGCTGCGCAAACCACTGGATGCCGCAAGAAGTCAACATGACCGCCGACATCGCCCTCTGGAAAGACCCGGAAGGCCTGACCGACGACGAGCGCCGCATCGTCATGCGCAACCTCGGCTTCTTCTCCACCGCCGACTCCCTGGTTGCCAACAACCTGGTCCTGGCCGTGTACCGCCTGATCACCAACCCGGAATGCCGCCAGTACATCCTGCGCCAGGCCTTCGAAGAGGCGATCCACACCCACGCCTACCAGTACTGCATCGAATCGCTGGCCATGGATGAAGGCGAAATCTTCAACATGTACCACGAGATCCCGTCGGTCGCGAAAAAAGCCACCTGGGGCCTGAAATACACCCGCTCGATCTCCGATCCGAAGTTCGAAACCGGCACCGTCGAAACCGACAAAGAACTGCTGCGCAACCTGATCGCCTACTACTGCGTCCTGGAAGGCATCTTCTTCTACTGCGGCTTCACCCAGATCCTCTCCATGGGCCGCCGCAACAAAATGACCGGCGTCGCCGAGCAGTTCCAGTACATCCTGCGCGACGAATCCATGCACCTGAACTTCGGCATCGACGTGATCAACCAGATCAAAATCGAAAACCCGCATTTGTGGGATGCCGAGATGAAGGAAGAAGCTTCGCAGATGATTCTGCAGGGGACTCAGCTGGAGATTGAATACGCGCGGGATACCATGCCTCGTGGGGTGTTGGGCATGAATGCGGCGATGATGGAGGACTACCTCAAGTTCATCGCTAACCGTCGTCTGTCGCAGATCGGTTTGAAGGAAGAGTACCCAGGGACCACTAACCCGTTCCCTTGGATGAGCGAGATCATGGACTTGAAGAAAGAGAAGAATTTCTTTGAGACTCGGGTTATTGAGTATCAGACTGGTGGGGCTTTGAGCTGGGATTGATTACCACGTCACCTGCTGCTCCTTCAGAGCAGCAGGTCGAAAAAATTTAGTAGTAACCAAAAACAAGAAACCCGCAGTAATCGCGCCAACGATTGCTGCGGGTCTTGACCGCACCATTGAACCGAAGCCCGAGGGTGCGGGCCGTGACTGAAAGATCTCAAATCACGATGCATTGGGAAAATGCGCGACGTGATTATAGACCCCTTTCGGACGGTTACAACGGCCTCGCGTCGGAGATTTCGTTTTATGAACGAAGGTCCAGTGGCGCCGCCAGGATACAGAGCCGTTTTCTGTATGAGCTTTAAGCACTGGCGTAGTGGTAAGGACGTTTTCCGTAAGGACGGCCGTCCATTCTGCTTTTTTGTCAAAGCGTAGGGGCGCGGGACAGGTGACTGTCCCGCTCTATAATCATGTTCAGAGTAACGACTTATGAATCAGCTCATTACTGATGCAATCAATACCCTTCAAGTGCTGAAATTCACCTATAGCGGTATTGATCGTGTAGTTGAACCACATGCAATTGGTATTTCTCGCACGGGAAAAGTATTGCTACGGTGCTTTCAGACACTGGGAGTGTCATGTCACGCCAAGGCACGAATGGGATCTCTGTGAACTAAGTAAGATTTCCAACCTTAGAGTCTCCGGTGATTACTTTCAGGGACCTCGGCCGGGATATCAAAAAGGAGATAGTCATATGGTCAGCATTTTTGCTCAACTTTGACCTCAAGTAGGAATAGCCGCGGATTCCGCGGCTATTTTTTTATGGGGTAGGAAAACTCTTACTCGCAATATCAGCAGCAGCTAAACCTCCTACATGTATTCCAGCACCTTCTGTATTGAGTGCCATTCCAAGCGGCCCTAAGCTCTACCGCAGGTGCCTAAGAAACGCCCAACGTAGAAAGCTAGCCAATTACACAGACGAGCAGTCACCCTTGGTGATTTATCGTACAGCTGTGTGAGGCTTTTGCTCGTTGGAGCTTCTTATGTCCACTCTACGTTGGGGTCAGGCCCGCCAAAGTCCAAACGTAGAGGTAATGGATATGCCTGAACACAACCTTCTCGTCACTCTCCGAATCATGGAGATCGGTCATGTCTGATCTCTTTTCTGTAACAGTCTTCACCCGCCACAACCTCCCTCTCCATGCCCTCCTCCTTGAAAACCAACCATGGTTCTGCGCCCGCGATATCGGCCGCTTGATGGGTTTCCATCTAAGTGAACGCATGGTCAACAAGCTAGACAAAGACCAGCACCGCACGCTGTGGATTGACTATTACCGGCAACCAGAAAAGCAGCTGATGCTCAGCGAGTCGGGTGTGTACGCGCTGTTGGTGTATCACTACGCACCAGAAAATCGGTTGCTGCGAGAGTGGATCACTCATCAAGTGGTTCCGGCCTTACGTGATGCGGAACAGTCGGGCAATTCGGACCAGCCGATGTTGAGTTTGTTGGATTGGCCGGAGATGTCGTTGAGCCTGCTGCATTGGCAGGATGAAGGTTGGATTCGACTGCGGGACATGCCTTATCTGTTGCTTGATCACACGCAAAAGCGGACGCCGGTGGTTAAGTCTTGGTGGCGGAAGGTTGCGCAGGTGTTTCAGTTGTCGAAGCACTCGATGAGTTAGCGACAGCCTTGTAGGATCGAACGAGAGATCTGTCGCTTTCTTCTGTAGGAATTTTCGTAGACAGTCGTAGTGGCCACTCAGTATCGTCCGAGGGTTATCAACCCTCGGCGATAGTATGGATACCCCAAAGGAAAAAAGTGGCTGGAGCGATCAGGAACTTGAGGCTTCGGTCGATGCTTACCTGAAGATGCTGGGCCTGGAGCAAAGCAGACAGACGTTTAAGAAGTCAGTCGAGAATCAGCTTTTGCGTGAAGGCCCGTTAAGCAAACGCAGCGCCTCTTCGGTTGAGTACCGCATGCAAAATATCTCTGCCGTGCTGGAGCAGATGGATTTACCGCGAATTAATGGCTACAGACCCGCCAAGAATATTGGAGCAGGGATCAGCGAGCGGATTCGCAAGGTGTTGGACAAAAAAATCGTGCCTGGTGCAAGCGAATACGCCCCGACTGCCAACCATGAGACTTTGATAAGCCGAGCATCCAAGCTGCAAAAGCAGGGGCTCAAGGTTGAGCCTGCCGGTAACCCGAGCCCACCACAAGTTAGCACCCTCACTACGTCCTATGTCCGCGACCCGAAGGTTAGAGCCTGGGTTACGGACCTAGCCAAGGGGATTTGTGAAGGCTGTGGCCAGAAAGCACCGTTTGAAGCCGATGGTTTGCCGTTTCTTGAGGTTCATCACGTTAAGCACTTGGCGCAGAAAGGTTCGGATAGCATCACCAACGCTGTCGCACTTTGCCCAAACTGTCATCGGCGTTGTCATCTTTCGAGCGACAAAGTTGAATTCACCTTGTCGCTATATACGAAGGTGGAGCGGCTGATGCGCGAGTAATTGGCGCCTGTTGCTCGACCTCGTTCCGAGTGCAAATCGTCAATCCGCACAATTCGGATTGCCTGATGCTTCCGAGTTGCAGCATTTGGGGCCGCTTCGCGGACCAACGGGGGCAAGCCCCCTCGCCACAAGGTTGGTGGCTGGCTTGGTTGCTGCGTTGGTCTTGCGAATCGCGAGCAGGCTCGCTCCTACAGGGGATCTGCGTCGGCTTGGGAAACATCAATTCAGCAAGCACCTCATAGACGGTCCTCAAATCCATCGATTAGATCATCGAGAGTCTTGTCGAAATCCGCAGACATCCGAATTGCCCCCTTCAACCGCCCAGGCTTTCGCGCCCGGGCTGTATCGAGATGGGGTAACAGATCCAGGTAAGACTTACCGTTTTTGGTAATCACAACGTTGTCACCATTCCATGCGCGCTCAGCAAGTTGAGAAAGCTGTGATTTGGCTTCGCGCATGTTTACTTTTACCCGCTCAGTCATTTGGCACCTCCATGGAGTTAGCCAAACTAGCCGAAGCCGTAGCTTTTCGATAGGCCAGCCCCCTCACCTCCCCAACCCACTAATCCGCCACGGACACACCGCCGCCCTCACCCCACTCGGCCCAACGATCTCCGGTGTCTGCCCCAACGACCTGGCGCTCAGCACACTCCCCACCCGCTCAATCAACTGATCAAACCCCAACGTCGCATCCTCCTGGTGCAATTTGCGCAGTTGTTCAACCAGGGCATAGGTGAAGGCGCCGTAGTGGTTGGAGCCCGCCACATATTCGCTGGCCTTTTCGTTTTCCCGCGCTGCATAGAGCATCAGTGGCATGTAGGGGCCGTGGTGGCCGTAGAGTTTGCCTTGGCGCAGCAGTTGGGCTTTTTTCTCGGGGCGCAGGCCCGTGGCGGCGCCTTGGGTGGTGCGGGTGCGGGTGAGGCCGCGGGTTTTGTTGTCTTGTTCGCTGAAGTCGCGGCGGTCGGCGTCGACTGCGTAGACGCGGCGGTCCCAGTCGCCGGCGTAGGGGTCCCAGCGCAGCATGCGGTGGCGGATGTCGCTGGGTGGGGTGATGCCGCGCACGCGGCCGTTGCCGCGGGTCATGCCGCCGGCGTAGCAGCAGTCGAACATGACGGTGAGTTTGGCGCCGTGGCCGTCCGGGTCGAATGGCAGGTGGCTGTAGAACTGGCGGAACAGTTTGTCGGTGAAGTGGGTGCTTTCGTCGTCCCAGTCGAAATCGTGGAGCACCAGGGTTTCGTCCATGCAGTCGGCTTCGCCGCTGCTGCTGTAGACCGGCAGTTGGGTGCCGTGGCCGGAGTAGAACAGCACGCGCTCGTCGCCGGCGCGGGCGCCTTCCACCAGCCATTCGAGGCGCTCGACGAAGTTGGCCCGGGTCGCTCGGGCGTCGTGCAGCAAGCGAATGTCGCCGGCGTCGTAGCCGCTTTCCTGAAGCATGCGGCTGATCAGGTAGGTGTCGTTGATGCAGCCGTCGAGGCGTGCGCTCGGGTCGCGGTAATCGTTGATGCCGACCACCAGGGCGCGGCGTTTGCGTTGGCCACTGCGGGACAGGAACGCCGGCACTTCCAGTGCCCGTGCGGCTACCACATCGCGGGCCAGTTGCGGCCAGAGGCCGGTCTGGCTGGTGGGTGACGACAGGTAGGCCTGGGCGGCGTGATTGAGGTCGAGCAGGTCATCGCGCAATGGCAAGGTGAATTCGGTTTGCAGGTCGACCCGCGCGGAATCCGGCGAGGTGATTGGCCGGGTCAGCAAGCCGTCATTGGGGTTATGGAGGTGGAACCAGCGGCGGATGCCTCGGCCGTTTTCGCTCAGGCGCAGGACCCGCCCGCCCCACACTTCGCGCATCACCAGCGGCAATGCGATTGGTGAGCCGAAGCTGACGAACACTCGGCCATCGATGCGTTTGAGCGCCGCCCCCTTTTTCGCCACCGAACGGCGCAGGGCGTCGTAGCCGATCAGGCTGCCCAGTCCTTGGGCGAAGATGATCTGCGGATTGAATGCCTCGATCTTTGCCAGCAGATGTTGAGTCAACTCCGTGCGCAAATCGGCGTCTTCGATCCATTGCACGAGGGCGCCCACCGTGGTGCGCAACATCTGGTTGACCGGCAAGCCCCAACTGCCGAAGTTCTCGTCGGCCTTGCCCCTGGCGTCGGCCCTCAGCATCGCCAGGCCTCGGGTGATCTGGGCGAAATCCGGTCCTTCCTTGAGCTGGTCATCGAAAGTCAGAAAGTCGATGTCCTGGTCATCGATGGGGCGACCGTTCTGTGCCAGTTGAGTGCGGATCAATGTGCGCCATTGCTCCTGCCAGTTCGCGTCGATGCCGCCCTGCCCGCCCGCTGCCCGGCTGAACCCGACACCGGGCAGGCACAGGACACGCAGCCGTGTTGGCGCGACCTCCGCCCCTGGCTCGACCAGGGCTTTGCTGGCCGGCGCCGCAACCGGAGGCACCGTTTGCCCTTGGGCAGTGACCATCAAATCCTGCAGGCGCCGCAGTTTTGCCTCCAGGCTATCTGCACTGGGCGCGGCAGGCGTGAGTGCCGCTTGCCCCGGATCAGCCAAGGCACGGCTGCGGTTGCCGAGAAAACCGCTGACCCATTGGGCGCTGCTCTTCCAGATCTGCTCTGGATCGAGGCCGTCGAGGTAACCGGTGGCGCTGTCCACCACCTGTCGACTTTGGGTCGCCAGTTCGGACTCGATCAATGGCAACCCGGCGCGACTCGGCACCACGGTGGCCGTCAACTTTGGCGCAGCCGATACACCCGGTGCAGTGCGCCAGATGGGCGCATTGCCGAAGTGCTGCGCGGCGACCACCCGTGGACCGAGGGCGCTGCGGGGCAATTTGAAGTGATCGCAAAGAAACGCCAGCAGGCTGGTGTGATCGTAATGCTGCGCCTGGACATCGCCTGTCCAGGGTATCAAGCCTGGCTTGAGCCACGGCGAAGCCAGGATCGCCGGTACACGAACGCCGAGCCGGGTGAAAGGATTTTTCCAGGGGACATCGACCGTTGAACCGGTCGCCACGCAAGTCGGCGGCACCACGTGGTCATGGAAACCGCCATGCTCGTCGTACAGCAGCACGAACAGGGTTTTGTTCCAGACAGCAGTGTTGGCCGACAAGGCATTGAATACCTCACCGACAAACTGATCGCCAAAGCGCAGGTCTTCAGGCGGATGATGCGACACGTTTGGCCCGAGTTTACCGTTGAGCAGGCCATAGCTCGGCTCGATCCAGGACAGTTCGGGGAGTTTGTTTCCGGCGACGTCCGACTTGAAGTCGTCGATGCTCAGGTGCTGCAAACCACCCTTGACCAGCGCCGCCAGCGGAACGGCGCCGTCGGAATAAATGCGCGCGTCGTGGCCATTGTTGCGCAGCAGCGAAAAAATACTCTCGCCGCCAAACTGTGCGATCAGGCTTTTGATGCCGGCCAGTACCGTGCCGGTGGAGGGCATCAGCAAGTGGCCATTGCAACTGCCGAGCATGGCAAAAAAACGGTTCGGCCAGGTTGGGCCTGGCACTGAGGAAAACCAGCGATCACACACGGTGAAATTGCGTGCCAGTCCATGAATTGCCGGTAACGTATCGTCGGCCGGGGTGGCGCCGAACGGGATGTAGTTCATCGCCCGTTGGGCCATGGATTGCGACCAGGTCTTGTACACCTTCAGGTCGGTGCGGGCCTTGTCGTAGGCGTCCTGGGCAAAACCATTGAGCGTGGGGTTGGCCGGGCTGGTCTTGAAGGAGACGCCCAGTTGTTTCTCTACGTTGACGAACTCGTGGCCAAGGTCGAAACCCTCGCTGTTGCTCGGCGGCAGCGCCGGAGGCAGAGGGGGTGGCGGCGCCCACAGGCTGTAGTTCTCCGGGAACTCCGATGCCTGGGTAATCACCGTCGAGTTGCCATTGGCCAGCTTCAGCGGATTGGTGCTGGGCGTGTGACGGTTGATACCGTCACACGCCGGGTTGATGCGGGTGTAATCCCCCAGCAGATGATCGAATGATCGGTTCTCCATCATCAACACGACAACGTGCTCAATCCCGGCGGGCCAGTTGTTCGGCATGGTGCGCTCCTTGCTGTGAAGTCTCGATTTCAACCTCTCGGGTTTCACGGCAATCAAGGCTTGGATGGCTGGACAATCCGCCTGATCCGGCGCTTGAGCCAGCGGCATGCGGCGATTCGATCTGCCAGACAACGCTAGTCAGGCGATGGGGGCTTGTCCAATGACGGGAGCACCTATCCTTTCACCCAGTCCACCGAATACATCGCGACATAGCTATTCACAGCCGCCCCGACCGTTGGAAAAAACGCCGTCTCCCCCAAACGCGCAAACAATCCAAACCGCTTGAGCTTGTCCTTGACCGGGTCCTTCATCTCGGCAAAGCACAACTCGATGTCCGCCGCGTGCAGGGTGTCGTCCAGTTCGGCGAGCATGTCGGCGGAGGTCACGTCGACGCTGGTGACTGGTTCTGCGGCGACCACCAGCCAACGCACGGGCGTGGGCGATGCCGCCACGGCGTCCAGCACTCGGTCGCTGAACAGCTCGGCATTGGCGAAGAACAAGGGCGCATCCCAGCGAAACAGGACCAGGCCGGGTATCAGACGCGCGTCGGGGTAGCGTTTGATGTCGTGGTAGCCCTTGACCCCGTCGGCGCGGCCCAACACCGCGGAGTACGGGCGCCAGCCATCCCAGAGGAATTCAATGATCGCAATCACGATGGCCAGGCCGATGCCCTCGATCGCGCCGAACACGGCCACGCCGACCGTACAGACAATCGATAGCCAGCATTCCCAACGCTGGATGCGATAGATCCGGCGCAGGTCGGTGATCTCGATCAAGCCAATGGCCGAGGCGATCACCACCGCCGCCAGTGCGCTGGACGGTAAGTGCTGCAACAGGTCCGGCGCCACCACCAGCAACAAGGCAACCGCCAGTGCGCCGACGACGCCGGTCAGTTGGGTTTTGGCACCGGCGGCCTCGGCCACGGGCGTACGTGACGAACTGCTGCTGATCGGGAAACCCTGAAAAAATCCGGCCGCCAGGTTGGCGATGCCCAGGCCCACCATTTCCTGATTCGGGTTGACGTAGGTGCGGGTCCGCGCCGCATAGACACGGGAGAGCACGCTGGTGTCGGCGAACGAGACGAGTGCGACGGCGCAACCACCGATCAACACCGGGACCATATCGGCGGTGGTGATCCAGGGGATGGCGAATCCGGGCAAGCCTTGCGGGAGCGAACCGAGGACCTTCACGCCGGAGCGTGTCGCAAGGTCGAGTACTCCCACCGCGACCGTCGCGCCAACCACCGCGATCAGGATGCCCGGCAACCGCGGCCATCGTTTGAGCAGCAGGATCACCGCCAGGGTAAGCCCGCCCACTATGAAGGTGGTCCAGTTGACCTTTCCCTCCATCACCGCTGAGGTAATAGCCCACAGGTCTCTCAACGGACCGTTGGACTCAATCGAAAAACCGAACAGTTTGGGCAACTGGCTGATCAATACGGTCAGTGCGATGCCGTTCATGTAGCCGTAGCGGATCGGTTTGGACAGCAGCTCGGTGATAAAACCCAGGCGTGCGATACCGGCCAGGATACACACCGCTCCCGAGACGATCGCCATCATCCCCGCCAGGGCGACGGCACGCTGCGGGTCGCCGCCGGAGAGTGGAAGGATGACGGCAAGGATGACGGCCACCAGGGAGGAATCCGGCCCCATCACCAGAATTCGGCTGGGGCCGAACAAGGCATAGAACAGCAGCGGAACAATGGTCGCGTAGAGGCCATAAATGCCCGGCACGCCCGAAGCCACCGCATAGGCGATACCGACGGGCACCAGCATCGTGGTCAGCACCAGGCCGGCCACGATGTCGTAACGCAGCCATGCCAATTGGTATTCGCGCAGCATGCCCAGTCCCGGTAGCCAGCGGCGCCAACCGGTCTGCTCGTCCCGGCGGGCTATCCGACCCGGCTCCGAAACGGGCGGCGAAGCATCTGAATGGCTCATTAACCGCCCTCGTTGATGTAATGCTGTTCATTTAAAAACTGTAGGAGCGAGCTTGCTCGCGATGGGCTCAAGAGCGCTGCGTTTAACCTGTAAACACGCGTAATCGTTAACGACCATCGCGAGCAAGCTCGCTCCTACAGTGGAGCATTCCCTCGTTGATGGACTGTGCAGACTCGGCGGTATCGAAGTGATCTCAGTGTAGCTATTGCTTCGAATGCGCCATCACTGGAAGCTGGCCAACTAAAGGACCTGGAACCCGACATGAAATTCGACCTCGCCTACTGCCTCAGCCTCAACGACAAGTTGTCGATCTACGACGTTCGGGATCTGAATTTCGACGAGACGATGGATTTCGATTCCGCCAGGGAACATTTCCAATGCCCGAACGATGCCTGTCGCCTGGCGTTCGACACGGCCAATGAGCTGGGTACGTTCAACGCGAAGAACGTGAATTACGTGCGCACGCCGCACTTCAAGAACTTGCCAAGTACGCGACATGTCGAGTGTTGCCCTTATGTCAGTTTGAAGTCGCCGGCGTCGGGGGCGGATGAGGCGGAAACGGATGACAGTCGCGAGGAACATTTCCCGTCGGAATTGTTACTGGCTCGGCGTGAGTATGTGCGTAAGCCGTCCAGTCCGGTGGTGATTGCCGATGTGGTTCGGGATAAGCCATTGGCGCCTAAGGCTGCTAGTAACCTCGAGCAACCGGGCAGGGAACCGGCCCCGGACAAGACCAGCATCTTCGCCCACCCGGTGGAGTGTTTCGTATCGAACTTCGACGACAAGGATTTGCTCAAGCGCGTGCCCCTGAAGATTGGCGAGCACACCGCGCCTTACGGGTCGTTTTTCAAGAAGATTGAGTATCTGCAAGACAACAAGGGACTGATTTACTGGGGCAAGGTCAAGGAGATCAAGGACTACACCCAGAGTTTTCGCATCGACTTCGAGAAGAAGGTCTGGTTCGAGAAAAAGCCTTACTCGGTCAATGTCTACCTGAGCAAAAAACTCATCGACAGCTACCGCAAACGCAAGGCGTTCCTGGAGGAGATCAAGCACGCCATCGAGAGTGGGCGGGAGCTGTATTGCTTCTTTTACGGGGTGACGCCCGAGCTGAAGCAGGTGCCGAGCAAGAAAAACCCCGAGCAGACGTTCGGGGTGTTCAGCGCCAACATTGAAAACCTGGATCACTTTATTGTGCGGGAAGCGCCGGGGTTGGCGGGCAAATAAGCGCAGTGCCGTTCGTCTGGCTGAAAAGACAAATCAAAAAATGCGTTTGATCCGGGCTCAAAACAACTGTACAAAAACACAGTATATTTTGACCAACACTCTCGAGCCCGGAGAACACCATGGCCTCTCAAGCGATGAAAATCACCCTGGAACGTATCGCCCTCTTCCAATTCACCCCGGCCCACTGCGCCCAGGCCCGAGCGATGCTGGGTTGGAGTGTGCAAGAGCTGTCGCGGGAATCCCGGGTTTCGGTGGAGGCCATTCAACGCTTCGAGGCACGCCAGGAGGTGCTGGATGTCACGCGCCTGGCGTTGGCCTATCGGTTCGAATCGGAGGGGTTGGTGTTCTTCCCGGGGTTTGCGCCGGGTCGAGGGATGAATGTGAAAGGGTCTACGCCGAATCCGGTTGGTCGGGCGGATTTTGCGATGGTGGAGTGAGCCAACTCACTGACTGACGATAAATGGTCCCCTGTAGGAGCGAGCTTACTCGCGATGGACGTTAACGATAACGCGCATTTCCTGGCTAAACATGTCGCCCTTTAGTCCATCGCGAGCAAGCTCGGTCCTACAGGGCCCATCACTCTACGCGTTCTGCACCACCACCCGATCACTCTCCCCTTCCACCGCCAGCCACCACGTTCCACCACGCTGCGGATGCATCAGGTTGAACGCCTCGCCCATTTGCGGTGTGGTGATCGATACGTTGCGTTCCCAGGCCAGGGCCAGGATGCGGTCGAAGGGTTCGTACCAGGCGTGCATCGACAGGTCGAAGGTGCCGTTGTGGATCGGCAGTAGCCAGCGGCCCTTGAGGTCGAGGTGGGCTTGCAGGGTTTGTTCGGGTTGCATGTGCACGTGCGGCCAGTCGACGTTGTAGGCACCGGTTTCCATCAGGGTCAGGTCGAATGGGCCGTACTGTTCGCCGATGCGTTTGAAGCCGTCGAAGTAGCCGCTGTCGCCGCTGAAGAAGATGCGTGTGTCGCCGTCGATCATCACCCACGAGGCCCAGAGGGTGCTGTTGCTGTCGAACAGGCCACGGCCGGAAAAGTGCTGCGACGGGGTGGCGATGAACTGGATGCCATCGACTTCCGTGCCTTGCCACCAATCCAGCTGGCGGACTTTGCTGGCGTCGATACCCCACTTGATCAGGGTGTCGCCTACGCCCAGCGGGGTAAGGAAGTATTTGGTCTTGTCCGCGAGCTTCAGCACGGCCTGGTAATCCAGGTGGTCGTAGTGGTCATGGGACAGGATCACCGCTTCGATCGGTGGCAATTCTTCCAGGCTGATCGGTGGCTGGTGGAAACGTTTGGGGCCGGCCCATTGCACGGGCGAGGCACGCTCGGCGAAGACCGGGTCGGTGATCCAGAATTTGTCGCGCAGCTTGAGCAACACCGTAGAGTGGCCCAGGCGATAGACGCTGTGGTTGGGCGCGGCGATCAATGCGGCTCGAGTCAGGGCTTGTACCGGGACGGGTGCGCTCGGGCGGGTGTTTTGCGGTTTGTGGAACAGCGCGTTCCACAGGATGCCCATGGTTTTGCCAAAGCTTAAACGTTGCACCGGCGTGAAGTTTTGATACTGCCCTTGAGCCTGTCGGGACGCTTCAGGTGTGGAGGCGTTGTCCGCCGGGGAGGTTGAATTGGCCATGACTGAATGACTCCAGAAAAACCGCGCATGACGCGATTTTCCGCTTTGGGACGATAAATGGCCAAGGCACGCACGCATCAGCCGGACTTTCTATTTTTACTGGGCAGGATTAACAAAACATTACACTGCACAGTGTAGTTTCTAGGTTGCATCAAAGTCGATGACAAGTAAACTGCTGAGTGTAATTACCCCCTTCTCCCTGCCGAAGCGTACTTATGACAGCTCCACAGCGCCTCACCGACCGAAAACGCCAAGCGATCATTCAAGCCGCGATCAACGAATTCCGTGACAACGGTTTCGAGATCACCAGCATGGACAAGATTGCTGCCACTGCCGGTGTGTCGAAGCGCACGGTGTACAACCACTTTCCCAGCAAGGAAGAGTTGTTCGCCGAGATCCTCAATCAGTTATGGATCCGGGTGACGGCAGAACAGGAAACGGCCTACCGTCCCGACCTGCCGCTGCGCGAGCAGTTGCGTTCGTTGCTGATGGCCAAACTGCAAATGTTGGGCGATGACAATTTTCTCGACCTGGCACGGGTCGCCATTGCGGCAACGATTCATTCCCCGGAGCGGGCGCAGGACATGGTGGCCCGAATGGGCGAACGCGAAGAGGGACTGACGGTGTGGATTCGAGCCGCTCAAGCGGATGGCCGATTGAAGCCCGTGGCTCCCGAATTCGCCGCTCAACAGATCCATGGCCTGCTCAAGTCCTTTGCATTCTGGCCACAGATTTCCATGGGGCAACCCGGCTTGTCAGCCAAGGAGCAAAACACGGTGGCGGATTCCGCGCTGGACATGTTTCTGGCCTGCTATCAGGTGCAATAAATGACAAGGTCGACGGCAGTGTCGATGGATTGATGGCTCTGATTTGAATGGCGCGATGTGTTTCAGAATGAAACTGGCACTGAGGCTATAGTGAGCCTCAGTCCCAGCAACAGACAGAGAGCATCATGACCAGCACGAGCCACGAAACCGCCGCCCACGTCGATCACCTGCGTTTCCATCGCCCTCATGCCCACCTCGCGCCGACCTTTGGCAATGACAAGTTTGCCCTGCGCGCCGAAGCCTTTGCGCGGTTCTTCGGCACACCGACTTTTCTCGGCGCACAAACGCTGATCGTGGTGATCTGGGTGTGCCTCAACCTGTCCGGTTTCACCCATTTCGATTTGTACCCGTTCATCCTGCTCAACCTGGCTTTCAGCCTGCAATCGGCCTATGCCGCGCCATTGATTCTGTTGGCCCAGACTCGCCAGGCTGCGAGGGACAAAGCCCAATCCGAGGCCGATGCGCAGCACCGCGAAGCGCTGGCGACCGCCAACAGTGAGCGACAGGCGGAGGCCGCGAAAAACACTGCGCAACTGCTGGAGTTGCTTGAGCAGAACACCCGTCTCACGGAGATGACCAAGAGCCTTACCGAGCGCATCGAAAACCTGACCACGGAAATGCATCAGCACCTGGTGCGCAAGGATGAGCCAAGAACCTGAACGGTTTCACGGCAGTTTCAGCGCCCGTCCCAACTCATCGAACAAGGTGACCACCGAGCGCAAGGCGCGACAGTCGGGACGGGTCAGCAGCCACAGCGCGGTGTCGTATCCGTGCAACGGCTCGCCCAGCGGCTTTAATCCGTCGCCGATCAAAAAGTCCGGTAACGCCGCGACCCCCAGCCCCGCCCTGACCAGCTCGGTCACCGACAGCATGCTGTTGCAGCGATAACCCGGCGTTACGCCAGGCCAGGCTTGGCGACGCCAGGAAACGGTCGGGTGATCAGGCAGGAATTCATCCGGGGCGATCCAGGTCAATGAGGCCAGGTCAGTGGTGTTGACCGATTGCAGGTATCGCTCGCTGGCGCACACGCGGTAGGCAATATCCGCCAGTCGCCGTCCCACCAGATGCTCCGGCGGCGTGCGGGTCAGGCGCAGGGCGATATCGGCATCCCGACGGCTGAGGTTGGCAAAATCATTGGACGTGCTGAGTTCGAGGGTCAGCGCCGGATAGTTCGGCATGAACTGCGCCAGCGCTGGCAACAGCAAACCTTGCAGGACCGAATCGGTACAGGTCAGGCGCACGATGCCGCTGATCACTTCACCGCCCTGCTCGACACCGATGCGCGCAGCCTCCAGCGCCTGCTCCGCGCGCTCGGCCTGTTCAGCCAGGGACTGCGCCAGGGTGGTGGGCAGGTAACCCGCGCGGCTTTTTTCGAACAATTGCTGACCCAGTGCAGCCTCCAGCCGGCGCACCGCTCGAAACACCGTCGAGACATCCACCTTCAACAGCTGCGCGGCCCGGGCCAGAGAGCCGCCGCGCACCAGTGCGAGGATCAGTGCCAGGTCCGGGTAGTCCAGTCGATAGTGCGCCACTGCATTGATCACTTGGGAGAACGCCAATATTGAGTGCGTGAACGCCAATCTATAGTGGGCACCAGGAATCAACAAGTGCAGAGGCCACTCATGGAAAACCGCCCGATTCGCATCGCCCTGATCGGCGACTGCGACCCACACGTCACCGCCCACCAGGCCATTCCCGTCGCCCTCGAAAAGGCCGCTGAACACAGCGGTCTGAATGTGCAATGGCAATGGCTGCCCACCGATGAAATCCACGCCGAGTCACCGCTGCACACCTTCGATGGCTTCTGGTGTGTACCGGCCAGCCCTTACCGCAGTACGGACGGCGCATTGACAGCGATCCGTTTTGCCCGCGAACGACGGCGACCGTTCCTCGGCACCTGCGGTGGTTTTCAACACGCGGTGCTGGAATACGCGCGCAATGTGCTGGGCTGGTCGGATGCCGAACACGGCGAGACTTCACCCGATGCAACGCGGGCGCTGCTGACGCCACTGTCGTGCGCGCTGGTGGAGGCAGTCGATACGATTCATTTGCTTGAGGGTTCGTTGATCGCCGATGCGTACGAAAGCACCGAAACTCGTGAAGGCTATCGCTGTCGTTATGGGGTGAATCCGCAGTTCGAAAGGGAGCTGCTCAAGCGCGAACTGCACGCCGTCGGCCACGATTCGGAACAAGGACTGCGCGTGGTCGAACTCAGCGGTCATCCGTTCTTTGTCGCGACCTTGTTCCAGCCCGAGCGAGCGGCGCTCAAGGGCGTCTTGCCGCCGTTGGTTGGCGCCTTTGTCGAAGCCTGTGCGGGGCGGTCATCATGATCGCCGATACGCCAGCCGCGCCTTATTACGCAGTGATCTTCACCTCGGTGCGCACCGAAGGTGACCAGGGTTACGCAGAAGCAGCCGCACGGATGCTGGAACTGGCCTGTGAACAGCCGGGGTTTCTCGGGGTGGAATCGGCGCGGGGCGAGGATGGGCTTGGGATTACGGTGTCGTACTGGGCCAGTGAGGCGGCGATTCTGGCGTGGAAGCATCATCCGGAGCACAGTGCGATTCGCGAGCGTGGGCGCTCGACCTGGTATTCGCGGTGTCATACGCGGGTGTGCAGGGTTGAGCGGGCCTACGGGTTCAATCAGTAACTGATTTAGAGTTCTTCTGGCCGCCATCGCGAGCAAGCTCGCTCCCACAGTGTTTTGTGTCGGGTACATGACTTGCGTACACCCACACACCCTGTGGGAGCGAGCTTGCTCGCGATGGGGCCAGTCAAATCACCACCAAAACTCACCCCTGAACCAAACTGCGAACCGCCGAAATCTCCGGCACTTCCCGCCGGTTCATGTACACCCGCAACGGCTCGGTGATGTTGATCCGGTCATCGATGTTCTGGTCCAGCAACAACTGAATCAATTCGCGCTTGAGCGTCACGGTCTGCCCGGGACCAGTGGCCCAGACGAATTCGCTGGTCGGGATGATGCCGTCGTCCGCCACGTCCATGCCGAACGAGTCTTCGCTGAAGCGCACGATGTAGTGCCCGGTCTTGCGGTTGAGGCCGACGAAGCCTTTGAGTTGGTCGGCAGCCTGGCAGATGAGCTGGGAAGTGATGCGCATGGTAAACCCCGCAATGGTGATCGTTGGTTTGCACGCAGGGCCTGCGTTTCCCTCTGCCGGGGAAATTGCAGGGCCCCAGCGTACTGCAAACGGGTGCACAAAAGCGCTGACGAAAATCAGCTTTAGACAGGTTTGTGTCGGTCTCGCGATAGCGCCTGCAAAGATCAGTTGTTAAAAGGGACCGCTCACTCATTGCGAAAGGATCTCGACCATGCCCACAACCTTTACTAAAAGCGCCCTGTTACTGAGCCTGTTGCTCGGCCTCGGCCTCGGCCATGCACAGGCCGCCAGCGAACCCGGCCCTGCGGCACTGGCGACCCGCTTGGGCATTCCGCATCCAGCGGTGATCGCCCACCGTGGCGCGTCGTTCGATGCGCCGGAATCCACCGCCGCCGCCTACAAGACTGCCCGCGACCTGAGCGCCGACTATCTGGAAATGGACCTGCAGCGCAGCAAGGATGGCGTGCTGTTTGCCCTGCACGACAACAATCTGCAACGCACCACCGACGTCGCCAGCAAATTCCCCGAGCGCAAGGACAGCCCGGCCAATGCGTTCACCATGGCCGAGCTGAAAACCCTGGATGCGGGCAGTTGGTTCAATGCCGCGTACCCGGATCGCGCACGTCCCGCCTTCGCGGGCCTGAAGATTCTGACCCTCGATGAAATCATCGACATCGCCGAGGGCAACGCCCTGCACAAGCCCGGCCTGTACATCGAGACCAAGGAGCCGAAGCAGTTTCCCGGCATCGAACACGACCTCAAGGAAAAACTTCAGGACCGTGGCTGGCTGAGCCCGACCGGTTCGAAACTGGCGAAAAGCGAACTGGGAGTCGGCCAGGGCAAAGGCAAGGTGGTCCTGCAGACCTTCGAGAAGAGCAGCCTCGAACTGCTGCAAAAGGAGATGCCAACGGTGCCGAAAATCCTGCTGTTGTGGGTCGGTGAAGGCAGTATCGAGCCCAGGTCCAAGGTGACATTTGCCGAGTCCGGCGAAAAGGACAAGGCCGCGTACTACGCCGCACAGGAACCGAAGGACAAAGCCGAATTCCAGCGTTGGGTCGACTACGCCAAGACTCAAGGCGCCATCGGTACCGGCCCGTCCGCCGCACTGACCCAGGGTGGCGACCAGAGTTACTCCGATCTGGTGCAACCGTGGATGAACCAGTACACCCACGATCAGGGCTTGCTGGTGCACGTGTACACCATCGACGAAGCGGTGGACTACCAGAAAGTCATGGAAGCCGGTGTCGACGGCATCTTCACCAATCGCGCCAGTGAATTGCTGAAGTTCTATAAACGCCCGGCGGCGGCGAGTGTGGCGCAGGTGCTACAGAACAACGGCTACTGATGCCGAATTGCACAAAACCTGTGGGAGCGAGCTTGCTCGCGATAGGGCCATCAGCTTCAACATCCACGTTGACTGACCCTCCGCTTTCGCGGGCAAGCCACGCTCCCACAGGGATTGATGCAGGACATGTCGGGGGTTTTAAGGGTGGATTAATTTACACAAGGTAACCTGATCTCACTTGAACGGATCACCCAAGGAAAGAAGCCCATGAAGACCCTGACTGCTTTGTTGACCGCTGCAACCCTGACCTTCGCCGCGGGCCTGGCCCAGGCCGATGTGCGAGTCGATGAGATCCCGCAACTGGTCAAGGACGGCAAGATCAAGTCACTGGAAGATCTGAACAGGATCGCGCTGGATCTGCATCCGGGTGCAACGATCACCAAAACCGAACTGGACAACTACTTCAACGGTTACGAGTACGAAGTCGAACTGCGTGATGCCAAAAACGTCGAGTGGGATGTGGACATCGATGCCTCCAACGGCAAGGTCCTGAAGAACAAACAGGACACCTGATCCCGAAGCGCACAAAAGCCGCACGATTGAGAAGTCGTGCGGCTTTTGTGCATTCTGGACTCAAGCGCTCAAACGCGCCGTCACCTCGTTCAACTGCCCCGACAAACCATGCAGGTTGCTGCTGGCCGCTTCAGTGCGCTGCACGTTGTCCAGGTTGGTACTGGCGATGCTGGTGATCTCGGTGAGGTTGCGCGAGATGTCTTCGGCCACCGAGGTCTGCTCTTCGGCGGCAGTGGCGATCTGGCGGTTCATGTCACGGATGGCTTCCACGGCCAGGGTGATGCGTTCGAGCATGGCGCCGGCCTCGGTCACTTGCTGCACGCTCTGCTCGCTGCGCGACTGACCGCTTTCAATCGCCTGGGCTGCTTCGATTGCACCGGTCTGCACGGTCTGAATGATCTGGTTGATCTCGATGATTGACGCTGCCGTGCGCTGGGCCAGGCTGCGCACTTCATCGGCCACCACCGCGAAACCGCGTCCGGCCTCACCGGCGCGGGCCGCTTCGATGGCCGCGTTGAGTGCCAGCAGGTTAGTCTGTTCGGCGATGCCGCGAATCACTTCCAGCACTTTGCCGATGCGCCCACTGTCAGTTTCCAGTTGGCGGATGACCGTGGCGGTGTTGGCGATTTCGCCGCGCATTTGGGTGATGGTGTGGATGGTGCCCTGCATGACTTTTTCGCCCTGCTGGGCGGACTGGTCGGCATCATCGGCGGCCCGTGCCGCTTCGGCGGCATGACGGGCCACTTCCTGTGCGGTAGCGGACATTTCGTTCATCGCCGTGGCCACCTGATCGGTGCGGTTGAACTGCTCGTTGGTACCGCCGGCCATCACGGTGGCGATCGAGTTCAACTCACCGCTGGCGCTGTCCAGGTCAGACGCGCTGCGCTGCAAACGGCTGAAGGTTTCGGCGAGGAAATCGCGCAGGGTGTTGGCGGCCATCGCCAGTTTGCCCAACTCGTCCTGGCGAGTGCTGGCCACGCGCTCGCCAAAACGACCCTGGCTGAGTTGCGCCACGTATTCGATCAGTTTGCGGATCGGCTCGACCAGGTTGCGGTTGACCAGCCACAGGCTCAGCAGGCCGATCAGCAAACCCGAAACCAGCATCACCATGATCCCCAGCATCACCGTGCGATCGGCAGCGGCGCTGATCAGCGTCGATTGTTCGGCGCCCTGCTTGCGCAACTCGCTGACCAGTTCACTCATTTGATCGCTGGCCGCGCGGTCCACGCCCTTGACCGCCGCGTCGCCTGCCGTCGGGTCACCACCGGCGGCCACGAACGCGTCCCGGCCCTTCTGATAGGCCGCGCCCAACTGGCGATGTTCGTCACGCAAGCGCTCGATGCGGCTCTTGAGTTGCGGCTCGATGCCCTTCTGCCCGGCCAGCTCGCCGAGGATGTTCTGCACATCGCGCTGACGGTCTTCGAATTGCCCCCAGTACTTGCTCAGGTCCGCCGGTTGCTTGCCGCGCAACAGGACGTTTTTCCACTCCTGCACCTGCACCTTGAATTGCAGGTTGGCTTCATCGATCAATTGCGAGGTATGCAGCGGGCCTTCGATCAGATTGGCGTAGCTCTGCACGCCGCTGGACAGGAAGTGAAAGCACGCCAGCGCGATCAACAGAGTCGCCAGCAGGCTGCCGCTCAGCAGGGCGAGAATTTGTGCTCTCAGGGACTTTTGCAAAAGCATCGGATGGTACTCATGACGGGAATGAGGCACGCCCCGGTAAGGCGTGAAAAGTGTCCGGACTTCCCTGTCTGCGGTCCCGGCCGATGGCCGGCGGCGCGCAACTCAACCCAAGCGTGATCGGCAAGCCAGAGCGGTTCTTGAGAAAATTCCGACCGCCGGTAGTGCAATCGTTTGCGTTATTTTCCCGTCACAAAACCGTCATCCCCGCTTGCGATGATGCCGTTCAAGTGAACCTGCGAAACCTGCGACAGGCGTCTCCCCTTGCGAGCCCTCATGAACCACAGCATCGATCACAGTCATCGCGACACGGATCTGTTCGGCCTGCTCTATGGTTTCAGCTTTCGCCCCGGTGAGGCCGGTCGGGAAATCAATTCCGCCGAGGCCTTGCAGTACCTGCAACAACCGCAAAGCGATGAGCAATTTCTCTGGCTGCACCTGAACCTCGCCCATGCCGCGTGCGAACGCTGGATGAAAAGTCATCTGGAGTTGCCCGAGGAATTTTTCGAGGCGCTGCACGAAGGCTCGCGCTCGACGCGCATCGAGCATGTCGATTCGGCGCTGCTCGCGGTGGTCAACGACGTGGTGTTCAACCTCAGCAACATGGTCTCGTCGGATGTCTCGACCCTGTGGGTGTGCGCCCGCAGCCAATTGATCATCAGCGCCCGTCTGCAACCGCTGCACTCGGTGGACAAACTGCGCTCGTCGGTGAAGGCCCGGGAATGCTTTCGCTCCCCGCTGGAGTTGCTGGTGCATTTGCTGCGCGACCAGGGTGAAGTGCTGACCCAGATCGTGCGCAAGACCAGCCAGAGCGTGGATCAGATCGAAGACGAATTGCTCTCCTCGCGCCTGTCGACCAACCGCGCTGAGCTGGGCGCCAATCGCCGGGTGCTGGTGCGCTTGCAACGGCTGCTGGCGCTGGAGCCAGGCTCCTTGCTGCGCCTGCTCAACCGGCCACCGCAATGGCTGCAAAAGGAAGACGTGAAGGAGTTGCGCAAATCCACCGAGGAGTTTGCGCTGATCATCAACGACCTCACGGCGCTGGGTGAGCGGATCAAGCTGTTGCAGGAAGAGATCGCCGCCAACATCAACGAACAGACCAACCGCACGCTGTTCACCCTGACGGTGGTAACGGTGCTGGCGCTGCCGATCAACATCATCGCCGGTTTCTTCGGCATGAACGTCGGCGGCATTCCGCTGGCCGGTGATCCGGAGGGTTTCTGGATCCTGGTGGCGCTGGTCGCGACCTTTACCGTGATCGCCGGGCGCTGGGCGTTTCGCAAGCAGCAGGATTATTGAACGCACCCGGCCCCCTGTGGGAGCGAGCTTGCTCGCGATAGCGGTGGATCAGTCAACATCAATGCTGGCTGTACCGACGCCATCGCGAGCAAGCTCGCACACAGGTTCCAGGATTCACTTCCACAAACAGGTGACTTCAGATCAGCGGGCTGCAAAAACCTAAACACTGGCCCAAAGCAGTCTCCCTGTAACAATTGGCAACGATTATCACTGGTACACCTCCCCCCTCAGGAATGTCCGTGATGGCTACGCCCTCCTACACCGCCGCCCCGGCACCCGCCAGTAGCGCCAAACCACTATTCGACAAGAAACCCGGCCTGCTCACCATCGTGGTGTTTTTTGCCGTGCTGGCCATCGGCTTATTGTTTACCGCCTACAGCCTGATGCACGACATGAGCGAACTCGGCACGGTGGTCACCACCTGGACGCCGTTTCTGCTGCTCGGCGTGGCGCTGCTGATTGCCCTGGGCTTTGAGTTCGTCAACGGCTTCCACGACACCGCCAACGCAGTGGCCACGGTGATTTACACCCACTCGTTGCCGCCAAACGTTGCGGTGGTCTGGTCCGGTTTCTTCAACTTCCTCGGGGTGCTGCTGTCCAGTGGCGCGGTGGCGTTCGGCATTATCGCCCTGCTGCCGGTGGAGCTGATCCTGCAAGTCGGTTCGTCCGCCGGTTTCGCCATGATCTTCGCCCTGCTGATCGCCGCGATCCTGTGGAACCTCGGCACCTGGTGGCTGGGCCTGCCAGCGTCGTCATCGCACACCCTGATCGGCTCGATCATCGGGGTCGGCGTGGCCAACGCCCTGATGCACGGCCGCGACGGCACCAGTGGCGTGGACTGGGCGCAAGCCACCAAGATCGGTTACGCGCTGTTGCTCTCGCCACTGGTCGGCTTCGGCTGCGCCGCACTGCTGTTGCTGGCCCTGCGCGCGTTCGTCAAGAATCGTGCGCTGTACAAGGAGCCAAAGGGCGAGACCCCGCCGCCGTGGTGGATTCGCGGCCTGTTGATCGTGACCTGCACTGGTGTGTCGTTTGCCCACGGTTCGAACGACGGTCAGAAAGGCATGGGCCTGATCATGCTGATTCTGGTGGGCACGCTACCAATGGCTTACGCCTTGAACCGCACCATGCCGGCCGATCAAGCGTTGCAGTTCGCCGCGGTCGCCGAAGTGACCCAGCAAGCGCTGGTCAAGGCGGCACCGCAATCGCCCCCCGCCGACCCACGCGCGGTGCTGTCCGAATACATGCGCAGCAAGGAAGCGACCCCGCAACTGGTGCCGGCGCTGGCTGCGCTGACCGGCAGCATCGGCGCCCAGGTCAAGGGATATGGCTCGCTGTCGAAAGTCCCGGCCGAGGCCGTGGGCAACGTGCGTAACGACATGTATTTGAGCAGCGAAACCATTCGCCTGATGGACAAGAACAAGGTCGGCAATTTCGACGCCGACACCAACGGCAAGCTGCAATTGTTCAAGCAACAGATCGACAACTCCACGCGGTTCATTCCGCTGTGGGTGAAAATCGCCGTGGCCATCGCCCTGGGTCTGGGCACCATGGTCGGCTGGAAGCGCATCGTGGTGACCGTCGGCGAGAAAATCGGCAAGACCCACCTGACCTACGCCCAGGGCGCCTCGGCAGAAACCGTGGCGATGCTGACCATCGGCGCCGCCGACATGTTCGGCCTGCCGGTGTCGACCACTCACGTGCTGTCCTCGGGCGTGGCCGGGACCATGGTCGCCAACGGCGGCGGCTTGCAGATGAGGACCATCCGCAACCTGCTGATGGCCTGGGTGTTGACCTTGCCGGCGGCGATCCTGCTGTCGGGTAGCCTGTACTGGTTGTTCACCCAACTGTTCTGATCACTCCCGCCTGTACTCACATCCCGCAGCGAGCAATCGCTGCGGGATGTTTGCTTTCAGCCCGGCGCAAAGCCGCGCATTTCATCGCCAACTCAAGGTATTGATCGTTTCATTCGAGGATGGCGCTTCAGTTTGTCAGCCTGTTGCCGACTCTTATGAGAGCCAAAGTATTCCTGGGTGAGAACCGTGAACTTATTCATCAATCAGTTGCACAAGCACGCTGATTTCAGAAGTGCGATCTACGCTGGCGACATCTTCCTCAACACCGAACTGAAAGCGGCAAAGGAACTCTGTGCCTTTGCCCAGGAAAGCATCACGGCCGCCTTCGATGGCGAGACCAACCACCAGGCGCTGCACACGTTGATGCCAGTGGAAGAGTTCGTGGTGCTGGTGACTCGCCTCAAGGGCCAGTTCACCAACAGCCTGCGTGCCAAGGAACTGATCCGCAGCTTCACCGACGAAATCGGTGCCGCTCCCGAAGAGTTCATTTTCGACGTACCGCGCATCCGTGTCGTGCCCAACTACGACTACCTGCACGCTGGCGTCAGCTACGCCTACAAGCCCCATCGCGATACCTGGTACGGCGGTGTCGACTGCCAGATCAATACCTGGATGCCGGTCTACACGATCCAGCCTGACCAGACCATGATGATCAACCCGGCCTACTTCGACGTCGCGGTGAAAAACACCTCGGCGCAGTGGAGCCTGTCCGACTGGATCGACGTGCAACGTCAGCGCGCCAAGGACAACGTCAAGGAAGAGGCGCGCCAGCACCCGGTGCCCACCGAAGCGATCAACACCACCTCTGAACTGCGCATCGCCGGCAACACCGCCGAGATGCTGGTGTTCTCGGGTTCGCACCTGCACGGCACCGTGCCCAATTACACGCAACAAACCCGCTTCAGCGTGGACTTTCGCCTGATGCACCTCGACGACCTCAAGCAGCAGCGCGGCGCGATCAACGTCGACAGCGCCTGCCCGGATGTCGGCGCCGGTTTCAAAGACTACTTCCACGTCCACGACTTTTCGAATTTCCGAGGAATCCAGCAATGACCAAGCGTCGCATCACGCCCGCCGAGGCCCAGTACAACGAAACCCGTACCAATGTCCTGAAACGGGTCGATGCCGAATATGTGGCCGACGCGCCGTTCGTCTTCGCCAACCGTATCGGCGTGACGGCTGCATTGTCGCGCATGGAGCTGTTCAAAAAGGTCGCCGAAGTGCCCGGCGCGATCATTGAGTGCGGCGTGTACAAGGGCAACTCGCTGATGCTCTACATGCACTTGTCGATGATTCTCGAGCCGTATGCGATCAACCGCTCGATCGTGGGCTTCGACACCTTCGAAGGCTTCCAGAGCATCGACAAGAAAGAAGACCCGGCCGACGTCAACGAAACCATGTTCGCCGACACCGACCAGTCGCTGATCCAGGACATGATCGACGCCAACGACCTGTTGCGCCCGGTCAACCGCATTCCGCGTTGCGAGCTGGTCAAGGGCGACATCGTCCAGACCGTACCGGAGTGGGTCAAGACCCGTCCGGACCTGGTCGTGGCCATGCTGATCCTCGACACTGACCTGTACGAGTCGACCAAAGTCGCGCTGGAAACCTTCCTGCCGTACATGCCCAAAGGCGCGATCGTGGTGCTCGACGAAGTCGCCTACCGCAACTTCCCGGGCGAAACCAAGGCCCTGCGTGAAGTGCTCGACCTGAACAAGATCGAACTCAAGCGCCTGCCGTTCGATTCGTGCGTGGGTTACTTCCACGTCTGATCCAAAGACCTGGAAATTGGTGCAAAAACCTGTGGGAGCGAGCTTGCTCGCGATAGCGGTGGTTCAGTCAACAGTGATGTTGAATGTTATGGCCTCATCGCGAGCAAGCTCGCTCCCACAGGGGCCAGTCTCCTGCTGGGACCGCTCTCAAACTTCTGAGCGGATCACTTCTCCCAGCCAATCCATGAACACCCTGACCCGCAACGGCAAATGCCGCTGCCGGGCATAGAGCAGCGACGCCTCCATGGACGGTGCATTGAACGGCTGCAACACCTCGACCAATTCGCCGCTTTGCAGGTATTGCTGCATGCCCATCCTCGGCGCCTGAATCAGGCCGAAGCCACCCAGGCACGCGGCCTCGTAGGCATCGGTGCTGTTGACTGTGACACTGCCAGCCATCGGCAGTCGCTGCACCTGACCCTTGTCGACGTACACGAACCCTTCCGAACGCCCGCCCAGTACGCCGACGTAGTGCACCAGCCGATGCTGCGCCAGATCCTCCAGTCGCTCCGGCACGCCATAACGCTGCAAATACGCAGGGCTGGCGCAGTTGACCATGGTGAAGTCACACAGGTGTCGCGCCACCACCGATTGATCCGGTTGGGCGCCGATGCGCAGCACGCAATCGAAGCCTTCGGCGAGCAGATCGACCCGGCGGTCGGTGCTGCTGATTTCCAGTTCAAGCAGCGGGTGCTGCGCCATGAACGCCGGCAGGCGCGGCATCACCACCCGACGAGCGAGAATGTTCGGCAGGTCGATGCGAATCCGCCCGACCAGCGACGCCTCGTCCTGGCGGAACAAACCCTCGATTTCGTCCATGTGCGACAGCAGGTCCTTGCTGCGCTCATACAACACCAGGCCATCCTGGGTCGCCTGAACCTTGCGCGTGGTGCGTTGCAACAGACGGGTGCCAAGCAATGCCTCCAGCGCCTGCACATGCTCGGACACCGTTGAGCGAGGCAGGCCCAGGCTTTCTCCGGCCAGGGTGAAACTCGACATCTCGCTGACACGGACAAAGGTGCGCAACAGTTCCAGTTTGTTCATTGGCCTGCTCTTTTATTGTTCGGATTATCCGACCAGTGATTCCGGTTTCACTCTATTTATCACCCCTCAGCGGATAAATAAACTTCCTCGCATCAACCGTCCACTGCACTTGAGGAAATCCCATGAACCGTAAAATCGCACTGATCACCGGCGCCAGTCGCGGCCTCGGCAAAAACGCAGCCCTGCATCTGGTCGCCCAAGGCATCGACATCATTGGCACCTACAACAGCCGCGCCGATGAGGCGCAGGCCCTGGTGGCCGAGATTGAAAGCCTGGGCGGTCGCGCCGCCATGCTGCAACTGGACGTTGCCCAGAGTGAGCATTTCGGCGCCTTCGGCAGCGAAGTGGCGAAGGTCTTGCAAAGCCACTTCGGGCGCGAGCGCTTCGACTTTCTGGTGAACAACGCCGGGATCGGCCTGCACGCCAACTTCGTCGACACCACCGTCGAGCAGTTCGACCTGCTGGTGAACATTCATTTCAAGGGGCCGTTTTTCCTGACGCAGACGCTGTTGCCATTGCTCAATGACGGCGGGCGCATCGTCAACATTTCCAGTGGCCTGGCCCGCTTCAGCCTGCCGGGTCACAGCGCCTACGCGGCGATGAAAGGCGCGATGGAAGTGCTGACCCGCTACCAGGCCAAGGAACTCGGCGCGCGCAACATCGCGGTGAATATCCTGGCACCGGGTGCGATAGAAACCGATTTCAGCGGTGGCGCCGTGCGCGACAACCCCGAGTTGAACACGCTGGTGGCGAATAACACCGCCCTGGGTCGCGCCGGTTTGCCGGATGACATCGGCGCCGCGATTGCGCTGCTGCTGGCGCCGGGCAGCCAGTGGATCAATGGTCAGCGTATCGAGGCGTCGGGGGGGATGTTTCTGTAACGTTCAACAGCAGGCATTGCACAAAACCCTGTGGCGAGGGAGCTTGCTCCCGCTGGATCGCGAAGCGGTCCCAAGCTTTACGACTGCTGCGCAGCCGAGCGGGACGGTGCGGCGATCCGACAAGCTCCCTCGCCACAAAAACGGTACTCAGCAAGCCTCGCGAGTCATCACCACCCGCTCCCGAACCACGTCATACACCCAGTGATAGATATAGGTGTACGGCAGGAAGAACAGCAACACACCGATATCCAGCAGGAACGCCTGCCACAGGCTGACATTCAGCCACCAGGCGATCAGCGGTACGCCAAGAGCAACCAGACCGCCTTCGAACAACAGCGCATGCACCACACGGACCCAGGCGTTGTGTGCGATGGCGAAGCGCTTGAGCAGCCGATCGAACATACCGTTGAAGACCACGTTCCAGGCCAGGGCCAGGCCGGCGATGAGGACGGTGACCATGCCCATTTCCAGCATCGGTTTGTTCATGATCCAGGCCAGCAACGGGGTACAGATCAGGATGGCCAGCAGTTCGAAACCGATGGCCTGGAAAATACGTTCAGTAATGGACTTGTTGGCGCTCATGGCCGAACTCCCTTGAGTGACTGTGGTTGCCATGATCTGTCACCACACCGATACTTCATAACCAATAACCATCGATCAAGGCGATAGTTCATGGCTTCTCACGAAGTGTTGCTGGCGTTTGTCGAAGCGGCGACCCAGGGCTCATTCTCTGCCGCGGCACGCAAGCTGGGCCGCAGTCAGTCGACCATCAGCGCCGCAGTGGCCAGCCTGGAAATCGACCTGAATCTGACGCTGTTCGACCGCAGCAGCCGTAAGCCCGGACTGACCCCGGCCGGGCACGTCATGCTGCAACGGGCCGAAGACATCCTGGCCGCCACCAGTCGCCTGGAAATGACCGCCAGCCAACTGTCCCAAGGGGTGGAGCCGAAGTTGACGGTGGCGCTGTCCGATACCTATCAGTCGGACCGTTTCGAAACCGCCCTCAGCGCCTTCGAGCAGCGTTACCCGGACCTGGAGCTCGAATGCCTGATCGCCGAATGCGATGACCTGGTGTCCTTGGTCCAAAGCGGCCGGGCGCAGATTGCCTTTGCCGAAATGCAGGACAGCTACCCGCCGGACCTGGTCAGCTCGACGGTGGACGAGCGCACGGAGATCGCCTTGTTCGTGTCCCCGGCACACCCGTTGGCCACGCTGGACTACATCGACCGGGACGTGCTGCAGCAGCACCGCGAGTTGCGCCTGGCCACCATCATCAATCCCTATGAAAGTCGGGCGAAAGGCCGCGTCTGGTCGGCGCCGAGTTATCTGATGCTGCTGGAAATGGCCCAGGGCGGATTCGGCTGGGCACCGTTGCCCCGCTGGCTGGTCGAGCGGTTCGGGCCTGGCACGTTGCAGGAACTGGTGGTGCGCGGCTGGCCGAAAACGGTGTCGGTGGATGCGTTGTGGTCGCGGCTGAATCCGCCGGGGCCGGCGGGGAGCTGGTTGCTGGGCAAGATGCTGGAGTGAAGGTCCTTCGGCCCTTATCGCGAGCAGGCTCGCTCCTACAGGTATCGAGTACGCCATCAATCCCTGTGGGAGCGAGCTTGCTCGCGATGAGGCCCGCAAGATCACATCAATCCAACGCCTTGAGCCGCTCTTCGATAAACCGCCGCTCCGGCTCTTGCCGGGTCAACGCCAGCGCCCGTTCCCACGCCGCCCGCGCCTCCTGCTTGCGACCCAGTTGCCGACAAAACTCTGCCCGCGCCGAATGCGCCAGGTGGTAGTCGAGCAGTTCTCCCCGATCCAGAATCGCATCGACCAACGTCAGCCCCGCCAACGGTCCATCCCGTTGCGAAATCGCCGCCGCACGATTCAACTCGATCACCGGCGAAGGTACCGCCCGCAGCAGCACGTCATACAGACCGACAATCTGTGGCCAATCGGTTTCCCCCGCCGTCGGAGCTTCGGCGTGCACCGCCGCGATGGCCGCTTGCAGGCAATAGGGTCCGAATCGTCCCATGATCAGTGCCTGTTCGATCAGCGTGCAGCCTTCAGTGATCAACCCGGCGTCCCACAGCGAACGGTCCTGCTCGTCCAGCACAATCAGCTCGCCGCTCGCCGAGGTCCTGGCCGGGCGGCGCGACTCGTGCAACAGCATCAGCGCCAGCAAGCCCATTACCTCCGGCTCCGGCAGCAGTTCCACCAGCAACCGACCGAGACGGATCGCTTCTCGGGTCAAATCCTCGCGGATCAGTTCGGCTCCGATGGACGCCGAATAACCCTCGTTGAACACCAGATAAATCACCCGCAATACGCTGTCCAGACGCTCAGGCAACTCAGCCAGCGTCGGCACTTGATAAGGGATTTTCGCATCACGGATCTTCGCCTTGGCGCGCACGATGCGCTGGGCGATGGTGGCCGGGGCCGAGAGAAAGGCCCGGGCGATTTCTTCCGTGGTCAGGTCGCAGACTTCCCGCAGCGTCAGTGGCACTTGCGCGTCCGCCGCCAGGGCCGGGTGGCAGCAAGTGAAGATCAGCCGCAAGCGATCGTCTTCCACGTCTTCATCACTCCAGTCTGCCTGTTCCAGCGCCTCCAGTTGCGCGATCAACAAGGGCTGCGATGCGGCAAAACGCGCGCGCCGACGCAAGGCATCGATGGCCTTGAAACGCCCGGTGGACACCAGCCAGGCCCGCGGATTGTCCGGCACGCCGTCACGCTGCCAGCGTTCGACCGCGACGAAAAACGCCTCGTGCAAGGCCTCTTCGGCGAGGTCGAAATCCCCCAGCAAGCGAATCAGGGTCGCAAGAATGCGCCGCGACTCTTCGCGATAGACCCGCTCGACCTGCGCCTGAACCGGCAGCCCCGGCATCTTAAGGGTACAACTGCCGAACGGGGCGCACTTCGACACTGCCGACCCGGGCCGCCGGAATGTTGCCCGCAACCTGAATGGCTTCGTTGAGGTCCCTGGCATCGATCAGGTAGAAGCCGGCCAACTGCTCCTTGGTTTCGGCGAACGGGCCGTCGGTGATCGACATCTTGCCGTTGCGCATGCGTACCGTGGTGGCGGTCTGCACCGATTCCAGGGCCTCGGCGGCGACCATCCGGCCACTGCCCTGGATCGACTCGGCATAGGCCATGCACTCTTCGTCCTTCGGGCTTTCCGGTAGCGAATGCAGCAGGTGCTCGTCGCTGTAGACCAGGCATAAGTACTTCATCACGCTCTCCTTATCGAACGGATCAACTATGGCCGCAGATCGGCAATCCGGCACGGCTTGCCGATGAAAACCTCAGGGCTTGAGGTCGAACAGCGTCGCACCGGTCTGCATGTCGAAAGGCGCCGACCAGTGTTCATGGACGATCTGCCACAGCCCGGCGTCCTGCCGATAGCAAGCCGTGACGCGCATCCAGCAGGCCTGGGTTTCGCCCTTCTCGTTGGTGCCGCCGCAATGGGCCAGCCAGTGGGCGAATGCGACGTTCTCGGACGACTCGATGCTGATCTCCTCGAACTCGAAGGTGTGCGGGCCTGCGCACATCTCCATACACGCTTGCCAATGTGCGCGGTAGGCAGGCTTGCCCTTGAATTGCAGGGCCTTGACCGCATCGAAGGAGACGATGTCATCGGCATAAAGGGCCATGACTTTTTCAATGTCCTTGGCCATGACCGCCTGACGATAGTTCTCGATGAGGTTCTGGATCTGGGTTTGCGAGTTCATGGTGGTTCTCCGTGGTTTTTATAGTGAAGACACCCATAGTCGTCCGGCGATCCGGCAAATCGACAGACGAAATAAAAATAAACCATAAAGCCAAACTCGCTAGAATCCGAGGTTCTTTCCCGTTGGAAAAAGGACACTCCAGTGACAGCCCGACTCGTGCCTTATGAAAGCCTGAATGCACTGCAACGCCAACAGGTCGAGGCCATTGAAGTGCATTCGGAACAGATCAGATTCTCGGGTGACATCCACGGCGCATTGCACACCTTGTTGTCCAAGCCCGGACCCGGCGTCAAGGGATTTGCCCTGCTGGCCGAGGATGTGCCCGTCGCGTTCCTGCTGCTCAAGCGCCCGCCGGTGTTGCCGGCCTGGGCCGATGAGCACAGCGCCACCCTGCATGCACTGCAAGTCGATCAACGTGCTCAGGGCAAAGGCTATGGCAAGGCCTGCCTGCAAGCGCTGCCTGAGGCGGCACGCCTGGCCTGGCCGGAAATCAGGGGGCTGGAGTTGTCGGTGGATGCCGACAATGAGGCTGCCATCGCCCTGTACGCCAGGTTTGGCTTTGTCGACAGTGGCGAGGCGTACAAGGGCCGGATCGGTTATGAGCGGCGGATGGGGTTGGTGTTTTGACTGCGCGTTAGTTTTTTGCAGACATTACTGACACAACACCGCCCCCTGTAGGAGCGAGCCTGCTCGCGATGGAGTGTCAGTCGACATCACTTATGCTGACACTCCTTCGCGAGCAGGCTCGCTCCTACAGGGGATCTACGTCGGATCAGAGCTCGAGCACCATCTCATGCCACGCCATGCCGCCATGGTCAGACGCCGAGGGTTTGATGTAGGCAAAGCCAAAACTGGCATACAACGGAATATGCCGTTCCTTGCACATCAGGTTGATGCTGACCTTGCCCATCGCGCGCATGCGCTCGATGAACTCACCCATCAGGCGCTTGGCCAGGCCCTGCCCCTGATAATCCGGGTGCACTACCACCGACATGATCACCACATGCGGCCCGGCCGGGTCGTGGCCGATCAGTTCCTTGAACGCCTCGTCCGACATTTCCACCTGGAACGCCGCACCGGAGTTGATGAAACCGGCGACTGCCCCGTCCACTTCAGCAACGATAAAACCCTCGGGCCAGGTGGCGATGCGGGTGGCGATCTTCTCGCGGGTCGCGGCTTCGTCACCTTCATAGGCAAGGGTTTCGATGGCAAAGCAGCGGTCCAGATCGGCGGGGGTGACGTTGCGGATGACGGTGTTCATGGCAGCTCGGAATCAGCGTGGGAAAGGCAGGGGATGATAAATCAGCCGCCGTGGGACATCGAGAGACGAATCGGCTGATCCGCCTCTCGCTGCAGGTGTCACGCCTTGATTGGCAGCCAGATTTCCAGCTTTCCGGTGTTGAGCCTGGGGTTGAAGTCTTCGCTGTAGCGCTCGAATTCCGGGGCAGCCAGCAACTCATGCCCGGACTGTGGCAACCACGTGCCATGGATGTATTGGAAGGTTTGCGGCAATGTGGCCAGCGGTCCTTGATGTTCGAACACGACGTACTGCTGGGGCTGAATCTCTACCCAACGATACTTGTCCGGCAAATCGTCGAGTTTGCTGATCTCGACCCCCGCGATGTAATCGAAGCCGCCCTTGCCGTCGAAATTGCAGCAGACGCCGTAAGTCACTTCGTCTTTTTGCCCCGGAATGTTCCCAATGTGGGGCTCGAGTTTTTCCCAGAGATCGGGAATGTCTTTAGTGGTCTCTTGGGTAAATCGTTCGCGAAGCCCTGCGATCAGCAGGAAATGTCCGTGTTCAAAGCGTGGTTCCGTCACTTCGACGCGTGTTTGCTCATCCATGGCTCGACTCCTGAAACGAAAAAATGGGTTCGGCTGGGAGTATAGAAGCCAAACCCGATTCGCCCAATTACAGTGCGTTCAATTGCTCGACGGCAGCGGCGCCAACGAACTCGTTATAGCCAGATAGAATCACGTAGACCGCGAAATAGCAGAAAATCGCCGCCGATGCCATGTAGGAGTAACGCAGCAATTTGTCGCCGAGCAACTTGCCGCCGTGGCTCGCGGCAAAGCACAGCCCGACACACCAGAGAATCCCCGCGCAGAGAAAGCCGCCGAGAAACAGCGCGGAACTGAGGGCGCCACCGCCACCGGAACGGGCGATCAGCGTACCGCCCACAGCGGCGAACCAGAGAATCGCACTGGGCGACGACATGGCCAGGAAAATCCCGCGAAAGAACTCCTTGCGATGGGAGTTGTGGCCCACCTCGGCGGTCTCGGCCAACAGCGCCTCATGGTGAATCGCCGAATAGATCATCTTCGCCGCGAAATACACCAGCAGCGTCGAGCCACCGATCCACAGCACCCAGCGCACGGTTTCGTATTGCAGCAACACGGTCATGCCGGCCAGCGCCAGCACCGCGTAGATCAGGTCGCCGACGCAGGTCCCGAGGCCCAGGGCAAAGCCCTGGAAGTAGCCGCGCTGCATGGCCAGGGTGATCATCGCGATGTTGGCCACGCCGATATCCAGGCACAGCGAGAGGCTCAGCAAGAAGCCGCTGGTAAATTCCATCGAACCTTTTCCTTCGGACAATTTTTTTACATTGAGGCTGGACAGTCTGCCACAGCTGCCCTTACATTCCGCCACAGGTCACCGCAGTGACCAGCGTCGCTCGGACGGTTCCGGGCGCTTACGTTATCCGAGGCAACAATGGCCGAACAAGGTTCGCCGCGCCGCTTTGCGCGCATAGATCGACTCCCCCCTTACGTTTTCAACATCACTGCCGAGCTGAAGATGGCCGCCCGTCGTCGTGGCGAAGACATCATCGACTTGAGCATGGGTAACCCCGACGGCGCCACGCCGCCGCACATTGTCGAAAAACTCGTCACGGTGGCCCAGCGCGAAGACACCCACGGTTACTCCACCTCCAAGGGTATTCCGCGCCTGCGCCGGGCGATTTCCAACTGGTACAAGGACCGCTACGAGGTCGACATCGACCCGGAAAGCGAAGCCATCGTCACCATTGGTTCCAAGGAAGGCCTGGCGCACTTGATGCTGGCGACCCTGGATCAGGGCGACACCGTACTGGTGCCGAACCCGAGCTACCCGATTCACATCTACGGCGCGGTGATTGCCGGCGCCCAGGTGCGTTCGGTGCCGCTGGTGCCGGGGGTGGATTTCTTCGCTGAACTGGAACGGGCGATTCGCGGCTCGATTCCGAAACCAAAGATGATGATCCTCGGTTTCCCGTCCAACCCCACCGCGCAGTGTGTGGAACTGGATTTCTTCGAACGGGTCATTGCCCTCGCCAAGCAGTACGACGTGCTGGTGGTGCACGACCTGGCCTACGCCGACATCGTCTACGACGGCTGGAAAGCCCCGTCGATCATGCAAGTGCCAGGGGCCAAGGACATTGCGGTGGAATTTTTCACCCTGTCCAAGAGCTACAACATGGCCGGCTGGCGCATTGGCTTCATGGTCGGCAACCCGGAACTGGTCAACGCCCTGGCGCGGATCAAGAGCTACCACGACTACGGCACCTTCACCCCGCTGCAAGTGGCGGCGATTGCCGCGCTGGAAGGCGATCAGCAATGCGTGCGCGACATCGCCGAACAGTATCGGCAGCGCCGCAACGTGCTGGTCAAGGGCCTTCATGAGCTGGGCTGGATGGTGGAAAACCCGAAAGCCTCGATGTACGTCTGGGCGAAGATTCCCGAGGCTTATGCGCACCTGGGCTCGCTGGAGTTTGCCAAGAAACTGCTGTCCGAGGCCAAGGTGTGTGTCTCGCCGGGCGTCGGGTTTGGCGAGTATGGCGATGATCACGTGCGCTTTGCCCTGATCGAAAACCAGGACCGGATTCGTCAGGCTGTACGCGGGATTCGCGGGATGTTCCGGGCGGATGGGTTAGTCGCAAAAACCAACGCCTGACCCAAAAACCTGTAGGAGCGAGCCTGCTCGCGAAAAACGCAAGACCACCGCGGAAAATCAGATGCCCCGCGTTATCGTTAACGACCATCGCGAGCAGGCTCGCTCCTACAGTGGATTTGTGTACAACCTGAACATCACCCACAAAAAAACCGCATCGCTGCGGTTTTTTTGTGACTGCAAAATCGCTTAGACGAACAGCGACAACAACAGGATAAAGCCCAGGCCCACCACCGACAGGATGGTCTCCATCGCCGTCCAGGTCTTGAAGGTTTCCGCCACGGTCATATTGAAGTACTGCTTCACCAGCCAGAAACCGGCGTCGTTGACGTGGGACAGGATCAACGAACCTGCACCAGTGGCCAGCACCAGCAACTCACGGTTCACACCCGGAATCATCCCCACCACCGGCACTACGATACCGGCACCGGTAATGGTCGCCACGGTCGCCGAACCGGTCGCGATACGAATCACCGCTGCCACCAGCCAGGCCAGCAGGATCGGCGAGATCTGTGCAGCCACCGCCATGTGACCGATCACATCACCTACACCACTGGTTACCAGCATCTGCTTGAAGCCACCACCGGCACCGATGATCAGGATGATCGCGGCGGTCGGCGCAAGGCTCGCATCCAGCCATTTGAGCATCTGTTGCGAACCGATGCCCTGCTTGTAGCCGAAGGTGTACAGCGACAGCAGCAACGCCAGCAGGAGGGCCGAGATCGGGTGACCGATCAGGTCCATGAAGGTGCGGAAGAAATTGCCGTCCGGCAGCACCACATCGGCAAAGGTCTTGAGCAACATCAGGAACACGGGTGACAGCACAGTGATCAGGGTAATGCCGAAGCTAGGCAGATCGCCTGCATCCTCATCGCGCACCAGTTGATCCACCAGTTCCTGATTCGGATGACCGGGAATGTGCTTGGCAATGAACGTACCGAAGATCGGGCCAGCGATGATGGCGGTTGGCAGCGCAACGATCAGGCCGTACAGAATGGTTTTGCCGATGTCGGCACCGAACACACCGATGGCCAGCAGCGGACCCGGGTGCGGTGGCACCAGGCCGTGCACGGCGGACAGACCGGCCAGCAACGGGATACCGATCTTGATGATCGACACGCCGGTGCGGCGGGCCACGATGAACACCAACGGGATCAGCAGCACGAAGCCGATCTCGAAGAACAGCGGAATACCGACCAGGAACGCTGCGAACATCATCGCCCACTGCACCTTGTCCTTGCCGAAGGCGCGGATCAATGTCTGCGCAATCTGATCCGCACCACCCGATTCGGCCATCATTTTGCCGAGCATCGTGCCCAGCGCGAGGATGATGCCGACAAAGCCAAGCACGCCACCGAAGCCGTCCTGGAACGCCTTGATGATGGTGCCGATCGGCATGCCGGAGGTCAGCCCGAGGAAAGCGGCGGCAATGATCAGGGCAATGAACGGGTGCAACTTGAACTTGGTAATCAGGACGATAAGCCCGATCACCGTGACCACTGCATCGAGCAGCAGGAACGTCTCGTGGGACATGCCAAACATTAGGGGTGTCTCCTGGTTGTTGTTGTTATTAAAGCGGGAAATTCGAAAGCCATAAGGACAGCGCTATCTCTGCAAGCAAAATTAACCGGCACGCTTCAAGCCATGCTCAAGCCACCAGTGGTGAGCCTGAACGGCCAGCTCATCGACGCTATGGGTCGAAGCATCCAGCGCCAGGGTCAACGGCTCGCCGACGGGCGATTCGAGGGTGGCGAACTGGCTGTCGATCAGGGTCGACGGCATGAAGTGGCCTGGCCGATGGGAGACGCGGTCGGTGGCCACTTCCGGGGTCAGTTCAAGGAACACGAAGCCCAGGCCCGGCAAGGCACTGCGCAAACGTTCGCGATAGATGTGTTTGAGCGCCGAACACGTCAGCACCGGGCGCTGGCCCTTGGCGTCGACACGGCGCAGTTCATCGCACAGGCTGTCGAGCCAGCCGGCGCGGTCTTCATCGTTCAGGGGGATCCCCGCGCTCATCTTTTCGATATTGGCGGCAGGGTGGAAAGAGTCGCCTTCAATGGCCGTGGCGCCGCTCAAATGGCACAGGGCCTCGCTGACGCACGTCTTGCCGCAACCGGCAACGCCCATGATGACCAGGGCGGTGATGGGATGATTCATGTAACACCTCAGCGCGCAGACAGCGCTACCTTTGCCAGTTATGACACTAGATCAAAAGCAGAAGTTGCCGACGCCTTTCTTGTCATTTTATGGGTTGCAGCAGGTTAGGTCCCGACACCAAAAAGCGAGGATCAGGCGAACCCTCGCTCACGCATTTGCAGCTGCATCGAGACAGCGCTACCTTAGTGCCTTGAATTTTGTTTGGCAAGCCGTCGATGAATCCAACTAAAAACGATAAAAATACCCGCACCACTGGCCGCCCTACCCTGAACGAAGTGGCCCGACTGGCCGGCGTCAGCCCGATCACCGCCTCCCGCGCCTTGCGCGGCGTCAGCACCGTGGCCACTGAACTTGTGGAAAAGGTGCAGAAAGCGGCGCTGGAACTCAACTATGTGGTCAACCCTGCCGCCCGCGCCCTGGCCTCGGCCCAGAGCCAATCGGTGGTGGTGTTGGTGCCGTCGTTGTCGAACCTTTTGTTCATCGACACCCTGGAAGCCATTCATCAGGTTTTGCGCCCCAAGGGCTTCGAAGTGCTGATCGGCAACTTCCATTACTCCCGTGATGAAGAAGAAAACCTGCTGCGAAATTACATGGCCTATCAGCCGCGCGGCTTGTTGCTGACCGGTTTCGACCGCACCGAAAGTTCGCGGCGGATGATCGAGGCCAGCAACATTCCTTGCGTGTACATGATGGAATTGGACAGCGCCGCCGGGCTCAATTGCGTCGGTTTCTCGCAACTGGCGGCCGGAGAAACGGCGGCCGAACACTTGCTGTCCCGCGGCCGCAAACGCCTGGCCTACATCGGCGCGCAACTGGACCAGCGCACCTTGCTCCGTGGCGAAGGCTTCCGCAAAGCCCTGCAAAAGGCCGGTCTGTATGACCCGGACCTGGAAGTGCTGACGCCCCGCTCATCCTCCGTCGGCCTCGGCGGCGAACTGTTCCTGCAACTGCTGGCCAGTCATCCGGATGTCGATGCGATCTTCTTCGGCAACGACGACCTGGCCCAGGGCGCCCTGCTCGAAGCCATGCGCAATGGGATCAAGATCCCCGAGCAGGTGGCGATCCTCGGCTTCAACGACTTGCCCATGTCCGAACACATGGTCCCGCGCCTGAGCAGCATCAACACCCCGCGCGAAGCCATCGGCCGCCGCGCAGCGGAACAGATGCTGACGCTGATGGCCGGCAATACCGTGGCCAAACCGGTGCAGGACATGGGGTTTGAGTTGAAGGTGCGGGAGAGTACGTAGGCGCGACACAGGTTCCGCGACTAATCTTGCGGATCGAGGTTATCCAGCACCCGGTTCACCGCCAGTTCAGCCAGCATGATGATCTGTGCAATCGCCAATGCCGTATTGCGCTGACTGCCTTCCAGAAACGTAGCAAAATCATTGGTCATGACGCTCGCCGAGGCCAGTGATTCGCAGGCGTGCGCCAACAGGGTTTCGTTATTGATGCCGGGTGAGATGGAGAACATTGGGCTGGGATTGCGTGGGGGGTTGGGCGTGGGTTTGAACATGGTGATGCTCCTAGAGTGATGGAGCTGCCACGATTCGCTGCTAGACGAAAATAAGGTGGCAGCCGTGCGCGGGCTAGCAGACCAGGACTCTAGAGCCCGGTAGACCCGAAGGTCTTCCCGCGCACAGCCGCCATAACATGAACTGACAGGCATAAAAAACACCTGTTCACGAGTGGTGGACGCTATGCGCCTAAAGTATCCAGGCTGCTAGACCCGATCGCTGAATTTGCAGCGACGCGGAACGATAGAGTCCGGATACCAGGCGCACAAGCCGGCGGATTCTGGCGTAGTTGTAGGCAATGACGCAATAAATCGTAGGCAGCGGAAACCTGTTGAAACGCCTTTCCTACAGACCGCTCCTACAATTACATACACGCCATTCGCGATGGAGTTGCTCAAATGGAACACACCCTGAAGATTCTCGGCAAAGCCTCGTCCATCAACGTCAGAAAAGTCCTGTGGACCTGCGAAGAACTGGGCATAACCTACGAACGCGAGGACTGGGGCAGTGGCTTCGCGTCCACCCACAGCCCCGAGTTCCTGCGCTTCAATCCCAACGCTCAGGTACCGGTGATCATCGATGACGCCGGCGCGTTGTGGGAATCCAATACCATCTGCCGCTATCTGGCCGGCAAACACCAACACCACCACGAGCTGCTGCCTGCTGAACCGGCGGCACGCGCCCGGGTGGAACAGTGGATGGACTGGCAAGCCACCGAGCTCAATCCGTCGTGGAGTTATGCGTTCATGGCGCTGGTGCGCAAGGACCCGGAGTTCCAGGACGCGCATCGCCTCGAAGTCGGCATCCGCGGCTGGAACCAGAAGATGGGCATCCTCGAACATCAACTCGCGACCACCAAGGCGTATGTCGCCGGGCCAAGCTTTACTCTGGCCGACGTTGTCATCGGTTTGTCGGTCAATCGCTGGCTGATGACGCCGATCGACCGTCCTGACTACCCCGCCGTCGATGAATATTTCAAACGCCTGGCGCAACACCAAGGTTTCCTGAAGCATTGTTGCAATGGCTTGCCTTGAATGGCCGCAGGTTGCCGCCTGGATCGCCACACAGCAAGGCAGCCTTGGGCTGCAAGGCCACTAGCCGGTCAGCATCGAGGACAAAAAACAGTTGAGCGGCTTGCCGGGGGGTTACCGTCCGTCGAGCATGTCCAGCAGTGCCTGCACCGCCGCCGACGGTGGTTTGTTCGCCGCGACCACCAAGGCAAACTCGCGCTCGATCCGCGGCAACACCGGTATGACGCGCAAACCTTGCCGATTGCCCGGCAGCGTCATCTCCGGCACCAGGCTCACGCCGAGGTTTTCCCGCACCAGGGTGAACGCACTGCTCCATTCACGGACCTCGACACGCACATCCTGCAGTTGCAGCCCTGCATCGGCAGCCAGGCTTCGCGCATTGGTCGAACAACCGCCCGTGGCCAGTACAAAAGGTTGCTTCGACAATTCGTCGAGGGAGACGCCCTCTTCATGAGTTCGCCGCGCCAGCGGATGGCCCCCGGGCAATACCGCCATCCAGGCATCGCGTCCCAATGGACTGGCCTTGCGCTCGGCGGACGGATTGAGCACCACGCCGACATCCACCAGCCCCGCGCCGAGCAGGGTTTCCACTTCGTCATCGCTGACTTCCAGGGCGACCACCTCGATGCCGGGGTAAAGCCGGTTGAACTGACGCAGCAACGGCGGCAGAAAGGTCGCCAGTACCATGGGAAAACTGGCCAGGCGAATCGTCCCGCGTTCAACACCTTTTGCGGCCTCGACGGTGCTGCGAATGGCTTGCAGCGCGCCGAGCATGGTCCGTGCCTGCTCGATGACCGGCAGGCCGATGGCTGTCGGCAATGTCTGGCGGTTTTCCCGGGTGAACAATTGAACACCGAGGTTTTCCTCGATCAATGCCAGGGCCTGGCTGGCGCCTGACTGGGTCATGCCGACCCGTTCGGCGGCCCGGGTGATGTTGCCGGTGTCTGCCACGGCCACCACCATTCGCCAGTGCATCAGGTTCATCATGGCAGTAGCTTTCCTTATGGCAGTTTTCTGAAAGATTAATTTTACCGGGGGCGCCGCGCACTATGACACTGGCGTAAATCCACAACCAGAGCCCGCCCCATGAAGCTGTATTACGCCCCCCAAGCCTGCTCGCTGGCGCCGCATATCGTGCTGCGTGAACTGGAACTGCCTTTCCAATTGATCCGTGTCGACAACATCAGCAAAACCACGGCCGACGGCGACGACTTTCTCGCCATCAACCCCAAGGGTTACGTCGCGGTCTTGCAACTGGATAACGGCGAAGTTTTGACCGAAGGGCCGGCGATTCTGCAATACCTGGCTGATCTACAGCCGCAAGCGAAACTGGCCGCAGCGCAGGGGACATTCGAGCGAGTACGGTTGCAGGAATGCCTGAACTTCATCTCGACGGAGATTCATGGCGGGCTCGGTTGGCTGTTTAACGCACGGTTTCCGGATGAAGTGAAAGCGTTGATCAAGGAGAAACTGTTCAAGCGTTTTGCCGTGTTGAACCAGACGTTGGAGCGGCAGGATTATTTGATGGCGGGCGGCTTCGGCATTGCTGACGCGTACTTGTTTACGGTGTTGCGTTGGGCTCGGTTGTTCGACATTGAATTGAATGAGTGGCCGGCGTTGGCAAGGTTTCAAGCCAGGGTGGATCAACGGCCGGCGGTGAAAGCGGCGTTGGCCGCCGAGTTGGCGTAAGACTTCAGACCGCATCGCGAGCAAGCTCGCTCCCACAGGGGATCTTGGTTGGCCACGGGATTTGTGGACACAACCGACCCAATGTGGGAGCGAGCTTGCTCCGGGCGGCGTTCCGACGATGGCTACCTTCCAGGCACTACAAAACTACAAGCTGGCACTCACCTTGGTGGCCACCTCCCCCGGCACCCAGCCCTTCCACACTTGTGGCTGTTCACGCAAAAACGCTTCGGCGACTTCGCGGGGTTTCTGCCGCTTTTCACTCATCTGGCCCAAGGTCTGGTTCAGCAGATCGATCGGCAAATCGACCTTTTCAAAGAACGTCACCAGGTCCGGGTATTGCGCCTTGAACGGTGCCGATACGCCGATGGCCAGGCTCGCCGGCATCGAGCGCGTGCCTTTGGGGTTCGGGTCGTTGGCGTCGGCCAGGGTTTTCCAGGCCTCGGCGTCGAACGGCGGTTCGTCGAGTTTCACCAGTTTGAAACGCCCCAACAGCGGTGTCGGCGACCAGTAGTAGAAGAGCACAGCTTTGCCACGACGGATCGACGACGCCACCTCGGCATCCAGTGCGGCACCGGAGCCCGTGCGGAAGTTGACGTAGCTGGTAGTCAGGTCATAGGCCTTGAGTTTCTGGCTGTTGACGATTTCCGAAGTCCAGCCGGTCGGGCTGTTGAGGAAGCGTCCGCGGCTCGGGTCTTCGGGGTCGCGGAATACGTCCTTGTACTTCGCCAGATCAGCAACGGACTTCAGCTCCGGAGCCAATGGCTTGATGCCGCGCTCTGGATCGCCCTTGATCACGTACTCCGGCACCCACCAGCCTTCAGTGGCGCCTTTGACCGTATCGCCGAGGCCGAACACCTTGCCCTCCGCGGCAGCCTTGACCCAGGCAGGACTGCGTCCGGCCCACTCTTCACCGATGACCTGGATATCGTTTTTCGCCAGCGCCGCTTCAAGGCTGACGGTGCTGCCCGGCAGCGTGTCGGTCGGGTAGCCGTAACCTTTTTCAACGATCAGGCGCAGGATTTCGGTGATGAAACTGCCGCTTTCCCAGGTGATGTCGCCAAAGTGGATAGGCGCGGCTTTTTCCGTGGCCGAGGCCGGGTGGGACAACAGGCTCAGGGCCAGCAACGAACTGCCGAGCAGGGTTTTGATCGATCTCATGCGGACCTCTTGTTCTGGAGTGGACGGTTCAGGGATTGGTTGGCGCTGTGCCGGTCGCACAGGGCCTGGGAACGGGTCATGTAGTCGCTGACTGAACGCAACGAGATGCCCAGCGCAGCGGCAATTTGCGGATAGGTCAGGCCGTCGATCCGCGACAGCAGGAAGGTCGAACGCACTTTGCCTGGCAGCCGCTGAAGACTGCGATCCACACGGGTCAGGGTCTGGGACATCTGAGCCAGTGCCTCCGGCGATTCGGCGTGTATCGGCTCGGCCTGTTGCAGTTGCTGAAGATACTGGCGCTCCAGATCACCTCGACGCCAACGCTGATAGAGCAGGCGCCGGGCGATGGTGGTGAGCAAGGCACGGGGTTCACGGATGGCCGTCAGGCCAGGGGCCTGGAGCAATTGCACGAAGGTTTCGCAGGCAATGTCTTCGACAGCGGCGGCATCGTTCAGAGACTGACGCAGGCGCGTGCAGAGCCAGTGGTAGTGAGCACGGAACAATCCGTCCACGTGTTTGCGATGAAGAATATCGGCGCCGGACATAGGGGCTCCTGGGTTAGGGGTCGCTGAATGTCCGGTGGTCCGGTGAGGCGAATCCTAGCAAGGAGCCTTATTCATTAATAATATTTAAAACTTATTTTTATATTCGTTTATGGAATTAAAAAAAGGTGTGCCTGATAGGCCGCTTTCGTCGGAACGCCGCCCGGAGCAAGCTCGCTCCTACAGCGAAAATGGACCTATCACCTCAATCGTCCATAACCCAATGTTTCGGCCTCACGTTGATAATCGAGCACAACCTGATAGTCGATTTCGCTGGCGGGCAGTACCTCCGGTAAACCGAGGGTTTGGGCAACGTCCGGCAACTCGCGCAACGCCAGGTTCATCACCCGCAAGAGCTCAACGGCCTGCTCATCGCTGACCGTCGCGGCGGAAATGAACGGTAAGGCAGGACTGAGCGCACTGCGGGCAATCACGCGCAAACCGGCCACTTCCTCTGCAGCGTGGCGCGCCAGATAGGCAAAGGTCACGCTGTCGATGGCCGCCAGATCGGCAAGGTCTTCGCGTAACCAGCGCAGGCTTTCGCGATGACTGCCGCTGATTCCGACCTGAGCAAAAAACCGCCCGTCACGTTGCAGCGGCGCCAACCGGTGGCGCAGCAAATTCATGCCGCTGTTGGAGTCCTGGCCATTGATCACGCCTCGGCTGCCGCGAAAATCCGCCAGGGTTGGCCGTGCATCATCAAGGCGTCCCAGAATCAGGCTGCAATGATTGCCGCCACTGCAGTCCGGCAGCTCATAACGAGGCCGCCCCAGCACCCGGACCTCACCGCGCAATGCTGTCATCAGCGGATAGCCGCAGGTTTGTGTCAGCAGCAAGTGCGGCGACAACCACATCTCCATCAGTGACAGGCCTTCGGCATCACGGCGGGTTTCGCCCAGGTGCTCGAGGACTCGCGCCAGCCAGCGTGCGTTGGCCTGGTGGATGGGTTCGGGGGCGGTGTACATCAGCAGTTCGGCGATGTGTTGGGTCATCGATATCGTCCCATGCGGCACATTTCCAATGTGGGAACTCAGTTGGTAGCAAAAAATCAGTGAAACGGATGCCTCGGGCTGTCGATGGCTTTGACGCCATGTTCACGCCACAACTGCCCATAACCCCGCACCAGAAAACCGCCGCTGCGCGCCAGCCATTGCTCGCGGCGGGCCCGGTAAGCGCGGGGCAAGTCGTACCAGGGCAACCCCGGCAATTCGTGATGCACCAGATGAAAATTGAGGTTCAGGAACAGCCAGCGCCACGGCCACGCCGCTTCGTTGAGCACGGTTCGTTGCTCCGGCGCAGCCTGAGGTCGATGTTCATAGTAGGAGCGAATCATGGCGATCGACAGCGCCGGCACACTGATCAAAAACAGGTAATGCCAAACCGGCAATACGCTGAGGTTCGCGATGAACAGCAGCATCAACCCGGTCATCGAGCCGTGACTCAACCACATCAGCCAGGCCTGGCGCTCGCCTGCTCTGAGGCGTTGCACCTCTTCACGGGCCAGCGTCAGCAGGGCCAGCGGTGCACCCAGGGCAAAGCGGCCGAGCACGGTTTTGTTCAGCCAGTGCAGGCTGCGCACCAGCAGTGAACTGCCCTGCCACTGCCCGGCACTCAGGTAACGGCTTTCCGGATCACGACCGGGGATCGTCAGGTCCTCGTCGCGGTGATGCAGCAAATGGCTATCGCGGTACAAGGTGTACGGATACCAGACGGCAATCGGTGCGTAGCCAAGGATTTTGTTCAGGGTTGGCCAGCGCGTGGGATGACCGTGCAGCAGTTCGTGTTGCACGGATAACCACAGCACCAGCAATGGAATCAGCAACAGCGTGCTCCACCACAAACCCAATCGATGGCTGTTCAACACAATGCCAAACCAGCAGCCATACACACCGATCAACAGCAACCAGGTCGGCCATTCTGTGCGCGCGGTGAAGCGTCGGCGCAGGGTTTCGATTTCTTCTTGATGGGCGCTATCAAAGTAATGGGGCATGGCGTTGCTCAGATCGGGGACCAGTCCCCTTCTGTGCAATGGCTTTGGGAAATCTTGCAGATTATTTTCTGGAGGATCGCTCCCATGTTGCATGGGAGCGATCAATCAACGCGGAATCAGTGGCCGAACACGCCGACCTTTTTGGCCTTCTTGTCCGCACGCTTTTCAATGGCCGTTTTCACCGGTTTCTTTTTCGCCGCTTTCTTTGAATCCATACCTTTGGACATGATGCGTACTCCACTCATGGGGATGTGAGATCAGGTATACACCTATCCCGGCGCGCGCGTTCTTTTATAATCGCCCGCTTTGCCCACCGACAGTCCGAGACCATGCCCGACACCCAATACACCCTGCTCGACGAGCCGTTATGGCCGTTGATGAACAAGTTCTACCGCGCTCACCAATCGTCGATGAAAGCCGTGCGCGACGCGCAGCTGTGGGTGGCCCGCCGTGAGCAGATTGTTGCCGTGCTGTGTTTGCGTCCGGTGTCCGGTGGGCATTGGCTGACCGGCTTGTTTGTCGATCCGGGGTGTCGCGAACAGGGGCTTGCCGCCGGGTTGATTGCGGCCGCGGTGAAGGATTGCGAACTGCCGGTGTGGTTGTTCTGTCACCCGGACTTGCGGGGCTTTTATGAGCGTCGCGGGTTTACCTTCGATCCGCCGATGCCTTTCGCGATGGTTGAACGGTTGAGCCGTTATGCGCGCAGCAAGCCGATGATTGCGATGGGGTTGGCGCCAGGCCGGTGACACACTAAAACCTGATGGAGATCCAATGTGGGAGCGAGCTTGCTCCGGGCGGCGATCCGACGATGGCGGCGTATCAGTCGCCAACAATGTTGACTGACCTGGCCTCATCGCGAGCAAGCTCGCTCCCACAGGGTTCTACTGTGAATCTAGTCGTCCGCGTTGGGGTCCAGGTCCGGGAACATCACCTCGGTGAAGCCGAACTTGCTGAAGTCGGTGATGCGCGACGGGTACAGGCGGCCGATCAGGTGATCACACTCATGCTGCACCACCCGCGCGTGGAACCCTGAGGCAATGCGCACGATGGGCTCGCCCTTGGGGTCGACGCCTTCGTAGCGAATCTGCTGGTAACGCTGCACCGCGCCACGCAGGCCAGGCACGGACAAACAGCCTTCGAAGCCCTCTTCCAGGATCGGGCTCAGCGGCGTGATCAACGGGTTGATCAGGATCGTCTGCGGCACCGCCTCGGCATCCGGATAACGCTCGCTGTGCTCGAAACCGAAGATCACCAGTTGCAGGTCGACGCCGATCTGCGGAGCCGCGAGGCCAACGCCCCCCACACTTTCCATGGTCTGGAACATGTCATCGATCAGTTGCCACAACTCGGGGCTGTCGAACATCTCGGCTGGCACTGGCGGGGCAATGCGCAGCAGGCGCTCATCGCCCATTTTCAGAATTTCACGAATCATGATCAGGTTTCATCAATGGTCGGTTTGTGTGAGTGATCGCGGCCCAGGCCCGACACGTGGTGTTTTTCCTCATGGACGGGACCATGCTCGCCAGCCACTTTTTCACCAGGGTCCTTGCCCTCTCGTGACATGTGCTCGATCACGGCATTCATCTCCGCGCCCAGCAGCAGCACCGCGGCGRAAATGTAGAAATACAGCAACAGCACGATGATCGCACCGATACTGCCATACATGGCGTTGTAGTTGGCGAACTCCTTGACGTACAAACCGAAGCCCAGGGAAGCGATGATCCACACCACCACCGCCAGCACTGAGCCTGGGGTGATGAAGCGGAATTCCTGTTTGACGTCGGGCATGACGTAGTAGATCAACGCCACCGCGACCATCATCAGAATCACGATCACCGGCCAGCGCGCGATGGTCCAGAGCGTGACGATAAAGTACTCAAGGCCGACTTGCGCAGCGATCCACTCCATCACCTGCGGCCCGAGCACCATCAGCGCTGCGGCGATCAGCAGCATGCCGGCAATGCCGACGGTGTAGATGATCGACAACGGAAAGCGTTTCCACAGCGGACGCCCTTCAACCACGTCGTAGGCAGCGTTCATCGCGCTCATCATCAGCCGCACGCCGGCGGAGGCGGTATACAGCGCAATCACGATACCCACAGAGAGCAAACCACCCTTGGACTGCTGAAGCTGGTCGATCACCGGGTTGACCTGCTCCAGCGCCTGGGGCGGCAGCACCAGTTCCGATTGCAGGCGCAGCCAGGAGAAGAAATCCGGCAGGTGCAGGAAGCCGATCAGGGCAATCAGGAACAGGATGAACGGAAACAGCGAAAACAGCATTTGATAGGCCAGCGCCGAGGCATAGGTCGACATCTCGTCGGCGATGAACTCGGTGACCGTGCGCATCATCACACGGTGCAGGGGCAAGCCTCTCATGTCCGGGAAAATCATTCGCGTCTCCATTCGCCGCATACGGATTTGGGTTGAAGTCGTGGCGACTCAGGGGCCGTTTTCTTTCATCAAGGTAGCCCAGTTGGCGACTTTGAAACAAATTCAGCGTGCAAGTTCAGGCTGACACAAAAACGGCCATCTGAAGATGGCCGCGTCTTCATTTCATTAAAGACATTTCAATGCAGGAAAGTCGTTACACAAGGTTGACCGGGGGCTTTTGCAGGGAGTTTCATTAATTTTCACCACGACATTTCATCGTTCAGTGCAGGTTGCGCTTTATGTTTGCGGGCCAACCCCTGAGAATGCGCAACACATTCAGGCCATGGCGCTGAAGATCCAATCCCGTAGGAATGTTATGAAACTCGATAAAAAGCAGGCCATTGCCCGCAGAAACCAGGAACTCGGCGGTGCTGTGCTTGGCGTCAACAACTGCCACTTCGCCGAACTGAACCGTAACCGCAACATCTGGTGGTTCGACCTCCCGGTGACGCGCCTTGCAATCGGTCAGTACGAGTGGATTCACCTGCTGATGCACACGCCGGACACTGACGAGCTGCTGCACCTGAAAGTGCCGACCGTGTTCCTGCGCGAGAAGCTCGAAGGCCTGGTGGTGCGCAATGAAGGCAAGCGCAAGGCTGCATTGAGCCTGGAACTGAGCGCCGACAAGGACTCCTTCCTGCAGGACATGCGCCCGACGGGCACCAACGTCAACTTTGCGCCGTTTCGCTTGTAGGAGCGAGCTTGCTCCGGGCGGCGTTCCGACGATGGGCGTTAACGATAACGCGTGTTTATTGATTAAACGCAGCGCTCTTGAGTCCATCGCGAGCAAGCTCGCTCCTACAGATACATACAAAAAGCCCCGCATCTGCGGGGCTTTTTTGTTGATTACGCGGTGGCTTTCTTCGCGTTGATCTTCTTCAGCTCTTCATCGCGCAATTCACGACGCAGGATCTTGCCGACGTTGGTGGTCGGCAGTGCATCGCGGAACTCCACGGAGCGCGGGACCTTGTAGCCAGTGACGTTGGCGCGCATGTGCTCCATCACCTGTTCCTTGGTCAGGGTCACGCCCGGCTTGGCAACGATGAAAATCTTGATCGCCTCGCCCGACTTCTCGTCCGGTACACCGATGGCCGCGCATTGCAGCACGCCCGGCAGGGTCGCCAGCACGTCTTCGAGCTCGTTCGGGTACACATTGAAACCGGACACCAGGATCATGTCTTTCTTGCGATCGACAATGCGCATGTAGCCATCGGGCTGGATCAGCGCGATGTCACCGGTCTTCAACCAGCCTTCGCTGTCGAGGATTTCATCGGTGGCTTCCTGGCGCTGCCAGTAGCCTTTCATGACCTGCGGGCCTTTCACGCACAGCTCGCCGATTTCGCCCAGCGGCTGCTCGACACCGGCATCGTTGATGACTTTGCACAGGGTCGACGGCACCGGAATGCCGATGGTGCCGACCTGGATATGCTGGATCGGGTTCACCGTGGCCACCGGGCTGGTTTCGGTCATGCCGTAGCCTTCGCAGATGGCGCAACCGGTCACCGCTTTCCAGCGTTCGGCCGCCGCCAGTTGCAGGGCCATGCCTCCCGACAAGGTGACTTTCAGCGCGGAGAAATCCAGCTTGCGGAAGCCTTCGTTGTTGCACAGGGCCACGAACAGCGTGTTCAGGCCGACGAAGCCGCTGAACTTCCACTTCGACAATTCCTTGACCATCGCCGGCAGGTCACGCGGGTTGCTGATCAGGATGTTGTGGTTGCCCGCCAGCATCATCGCCATGCAGTGAAAGGTGAACGCATAGATGTGGTACAGCGGCAGCGGCGTGATCAGGATCTCGCAACCTTCATTGAGGTTGGAACCCATCAGCGCCTTGCACTGCAGCATGTTCGCCACCAGGTTGCGGTGGGTCAGCATCGCGCCCTTGGCCACGCCGGTGGTGCCGCCGGTGTATTGCAGTACCGCGACATCACCGCTGGCCGGGTTGGCTTCCGCCACTGGCTGGCCCAGGCCTTTGCTCAGCACGTCGTTGAACTTGACGGCCTTGGGCAAGTGATAGGCCGGCACCATCTTCTTCACATACTTGATGACGCTGTTGATCAGCAGACGCTTGAGCGGCGGCAGCAGGTCGGCGACTTCGGTGACGATCACGTGCTTGACGCCGGTTTTCGGCACCACGGTTTGGGCCAGGTGCGCCATGTTGGCCAGGCAGACCAGGGCCTTGGCACCGGAGTCGTTGAATTGGTGTTCCATTTCCCGCGCGGTGTACAGCGGGTTGGTGTTGACCACGATCAGCCCGGCGCGGATGGCCCCGAAGACGGCAACCGGGTACTGCAACACATTGGGCAGTTGCACGGCGATTCGATCGCCGGGCTGCAAGTCGGTATGCTGTTGCAGGTAAGCGGCAAACGCACCGGACAATTCGTACAGTTCACCGTAGGTGAGTGTCTTGCCCAGGTTGCTGAATGCCGGCTTGTTGGCGAAGCGTTGGCAGGATTGCTTCAACACTGCCTGAATATTCGGATACTCGTCTGGATTGATGTCGACAGCAATCCCAGCTGGGTACTTATCCTTCCAAAAGTCTTCGATCATGGAAGCCCACTCCTCAGCAACGCGAATTCAGCACCGCATTTGATGCGATTATTATTGGTGTTTGGTCATTGGTGAATCTGGCTGATAGAAGGCCGAGAAGTCACAAAGCGCGCCGAGAGTAGCAGCTTTGCCAAGGGTCGACTAGAGCCAAAAGAGGCCTCTACGGTCACGTTTGTGACTCAAGGCTTGCAAGCGGTCATTTTAGAGCAAAAATTCTATACATCTCCGAAAGCCCCGAAAATCGGGGCTTTCGCGCTAAAACTGTAGGAGCGAGCTTGCTCGCGAAAAACGTCCGGACAACGCGATCATTCAAACAGGGAGCGTTATCGTTGACGTCCATCGCGAGCGAGCTCGCTCCTACAGGGATCGGCCATTCACCAATCAGGCGATATCACGCAACTCCCGCCGCAGGATCTTGCCCACCGGCGTCATCGGCAGCGACTCACGCAGCACGATGTGCTTCGGTACTTTGTACGCCGTGAAATTTTCCTTGCAGTAAGCCTTCAACTCTTCAAGGCTGACCCCGGCTTCACGGGCCACCACGAACAACTTCACCGCCTCCCCCGACCGCTCGTCGGGCACACCGATGACCGCGCAGTTGGCGACTTTCGGGTGTGCCATCACCACGTCTTCGATCTCGTTCGGGTACACGTTGAACCCCGAAACAATGATCATGTCCTTCTTGCGATCGACGATGCGCACGAAACCGTCCGGGTCGATCACCGCGATATCACCGGACTTGAACCAGCCCTCGGCATCCAGCACTTCGGCGGTGGCATCGGGTTTTTGCCAGTAGCCCTTCATGATCTGCGGGCCTTTGATGCACAACTCGCCGCGTTCTCCCAAAGGTTGCTCGACGCCGTCATCATTGATGACTTTCAGCGTGGTACCCGGCACCGGCATGCCGACCGTGCCAATCCGCGATTGATCGCCGTAGGGGTTGGCGCAGGCAACCGGCGAAGTTTCGGTCAGGCCGTAACCTTCGGTGATGCGACATCCAGTCAGTTGTTCCCAACGCTCGGCAGTGGCCTTGACCAGCGCAGTACCGCCGGAGTTGGTGAGCTTGAGGCTGGAGAAGTCCAGGGTCTTGAAGTCCGGGTGATCCATCAGCGCGACGAACAGCGTGTTGAGCCCCAGCAACGCCGAGAACCGCCAGTTCTTCAGCTCCTTGATGAAGCCGCCGATGTCACGCGGGTTGGTGATCAGCACGTTGTGGTTGCCCGTCACCATCATGCACATGCAGTTCGCCGTGAAAGCATAGATGTGGTACAGCGGCAGCGGCGCGATCATCACCTCCTGGCCTTCGCGCAACAGCGGCTGGCCGTCGCTGGCCGACTGGCTGAGACAGGCCCGCGCCTGTTGCATGTTCGCCACCAGATTGCCGTGCGTCAGCATCGCGCCCTTGGCCAGACCGGTGGTGCCGCCGGTGTATTGCAGCACGGCGATGTCGTCGAGGCCGACGCTCAGCGGCTTGATGCCCAGGCCACGGCCCATGTGCAATGCACTCTTGAAAGAAATGGCCTGGGGCAAGGAATAGTCCGGGACCATCTTCTTGACCTTGCTCACTACAGTGTTGACCAGCCACCCCTTGGCAGTGGGCATCAGGTCGCCCATCTTCGCTTCGATCAGGTACTGGATATCGGTGTCGGGGAGCACTTCCTGGACTTTCTGGCCGAACATATTCAGGTACACCAGTGCCCGGGCACCGGAATCCTTGAACTGGTGACGCATTTCCCGCGCGGTGTACAGCGGGTTGGTGTTGACCACGATCAACCCGGCGCGCAAGGCACCGAACACGGCAATCGGATAATGCAGGACGTTGGGCATCTGCACCGCGATGCGGTCCCCCGGCACCAGGTCGGTGTGGGCTTGCAGGTAACCGGCGAAGGCAGCGCTCTGGCGTTCCAGTTCGGCGTAGGTCAGGGTCACGCCCATGTTGCTGAACGCCGGGCGATCAGCAAACTTCTTGCAGGAACGCTCGAACACCTCGATTACCGACTTGTAGGCTCCCAGATCGATATCCATGGGCACGCCGGCCGGGCGTTTGTCATTCCAGAAATCAGGTTGCATTGTTGTTGTCCTCTTTACCTGAATCTATCCGGGGCCACTTTTCTGTCACTTTTCAAAAAAAATGCAAAAAGCGGAGCTTCACGGACACTAGCAGTTATGACGTAGCAGGCAAATATGCCCACAGCCGTCATTGACCGTATGAATCTACTCGCCGTGGCGTAGGCTGATCAGACGCCCAGCCAAGGATGCGCTATAAACTGCAACGAGCTGTTTGCGACCAGGCAGCCTCATGCAAAGGAACCGCCATGATCCACGACACTTTCTGGCTGACCACGAGCGACCACAGCCGCCTCTTCGTCAACCAGTGGCTTCCCGACGGCAGCCTCAAGGCAATGATTCTGCTGGCCCACGGCATGGCCGAACACAGCGGTCGCTACGGCCCCCTTGCGCAAAAGCTCTGTGATCAGGGCTATGGCGTGTGCGCGCCGGACGTGCGTGGACATGGCAAAACTGCCGAAAACGGGACGCTCGGGCATTTCGCCGATGACGATGGCTGGTGCAAGGTCGTGAGCGACCTGGCCTGCCTCAACCAGCACATCGGCCAGCAGTACCCTGGCGTCCCGATCGTGCTGCTCGGTCACAGCATGGGCAGTTACATCGCCCAGGCCTATCTGCTGCACCACAGTGCCAGCCTGCACGGGGCAATCCTCAGCGGCTCGAACTTCCAGCCTGTGGCGCTTTATCGCGCGGCACGGCAAATCGCCCGTTTCGAACGCCTGCGCCAGGGCCGCAAAGGCCGCAGCGCCTTGATCGAATGGCTGTCGTTCGGCTCGTTCAACAACAAATTCACACCGGCACGCACGCCGTTCGACTGGCTCAGCCGTGATCCGGCGCAGGTCGATCTGTACGTCAACGACCCGCTCTGTGGTTTTCGCTGCACCAATCAACTGTGGATCGATTTGCTCGGTGGCTTGCAGCAAATCAGCAAAGCGTCCAATCTCGCCCAGATCGACCCGGGCCTGCCGTTGCTGGTGATTGGCGGTGAATGTGATCCGGTGAGCGAAGGCAAACGTCTCAAGGATCTTGCCGACGCGTTGCGGGCGGCCGGCAGCCAGCACCTGCAACTGACCGTTTACCCGCAGGCGCGGCACGAACTGTTCAATGAGAGCAACCGCGATGAAATCATCGCCGATGTGCTGAACTGGATCGCACAGGCCTTGAGCACTCCTCGGCCGCACCGATCCGAATAACGTTTTGTGAATTTTCTAATTCGTCACAGGAATCGAGACAGATGACCCAGGTTACCAACACCCCTTACGAAGCCCTCGAAGTCGGCCAGACCGCCAGTTTCAGCAAGACCGTCGAAGAGCGCGACATCCAGTTGTTCGCCGCGATGTCCGGCGATCACAACCCGGTGCACCTGGATGCCGACTACGCCGCCAGCACCATGTTCAAGGAGCGCATCGCCCACGGCATGTTCAGCGGCGCGTTGATCAGCGCAGCGGTCGCCTGCGAATTGCCTGGCCCGGGGACCATCTACATCGGCCAGCAAATGAGCTTTCAGAAACCGGTGAAGATCGGCGACACCCTGACCGTGCGCCTGGAAATCCTGGAAAAACTGCCGAAATTTCGCGTACGCATTGCCACGCGCGTGTTCAACCAGCGCGATGAACTGGTGGTGGATGGCGAGGCGGAAATCCTCGCACCACGCAAACAACAGAGCGTGACCTTGACCACACTGCCAGCGATCAGCATCGGCTAACCCTCTGTGGCGAGGGGGGCTTGTCGGAATGCCTGTATTTTCCAGACTGACTGAATCAAGACGAGCGATCGATGAATCCTGAAAAGCTCGAACTGCTGATCACCCGCGAAATGCCCTTCGGCAAGTACAAGGGCCGAATCATTGCCGACCTGCCCGGCCCTTACCTGAACTGGTTCGCCCGGGAGGGTTTCCCCCATGGCGAGTTGGGCGGCCTGCTGGCCCTGATGCAGGAAATCGATCACAACGGTTTGTCGGACTTGCTCGAACCGCTGCGCGCCAAACACGGCAAACCGGCCCCGCGCCACTGAACACCTACCGAGTAGCCCATGCCCGACAACACCCGCCGCGCCCGTGATGAAGCCTTCTGGCAAACCTTTGCCGACCGCTACGATGTCGAACCCGGCCCGCTCAACCTGGAGAACGGTTACTTTGGACGCATGTCGCGCACGGTGGTCGAGGAATACCAGCGCAACATCGAGCTGATCAACCGCAGCAATTCGGTCTATGTGCGCCAGCGCTTCGAACAGGGCGACAGCCTGAAGATCCGCGCGCAACTGGCCCGGTTGATAGGCGTACCCGCCGACAGCATCGCCCTGACCCGCAACGCGTCGGAAGGTTTGCAGTCGCTGATCCGCAACTACAACCGGCTCCAGCCCGGCGATCAGGTACTGGTTTGCGATCTGGAATACGACACGGTCAAAGGCGCCATGCGCTGGCTGGCGCGTAATCGCGGTGTTGAAGTGATCGAGATCGAACACACCCACCCCGCAACCTTCGACAGCCTGCTCAATACCTACCGCGAAACCTTCGCGCGGCACCCACGGCTGAAGCTGATGGCCCTGACCCACGTCACCCATCGCACGGGCCTGGTGATGCCGGTGCAGGCGATTGCAGCCGCGGCAAAGGAACACGGCATCGACGTCATCCTCGACGGTGCCCATGCCCTCGGTCAGTTCGAATTCGACCTGGCCGAGTTCGGTATCGCCTTCGCCGGCTACAACCTGCACAAGTGGATCGGTGCACCGCTGACGCTCGGCTTTATCTACATTGCACCCGAACACCTGGCCGACATCGACCCGGACATGGGCGAGATGCATTTTCCGGTCACTGACATTCGTGCCCGTATGCCGTACAGCACACCGAACATTCCGGCGTTGCTGACCTTGCCGCTGGTACTCGAGGAGCATCACGCCATGGGCGGCGCGGCGGCCAAGGGTTCTCGGCTCAACTACCTGCGCAACCTGTGGGTCCGCCCCGTGCGCGAACTACCGGGCATCGAAGTCCTGACCCCGGACGACCCGCGACTGTACTGCGGCATCACGTCCATGCGTTTCATCGCACAGACCGATCAGCAGGCGATGGTCGAGCGGCTGCTCAAGGACTACAACCTGTTCACCGTGGTACGCACTGGCGCGGCGTGCGGCCCGTGCATCCGCATCACCCCGGGGCTGACCACCACCGCCGAGCACATGACGCGGCTGACCACGGCGCTGGCGCAATTGTGCTGACCTGCAGGAGCGAGCTCGCTCGCGAAAAACTTCCAGGCACCGCTGGCTATCGGGTTCCCGCGTTATCGTTCACGACCATCGCGAGCGAGCTCGCTCCTACAGGTATTAATTGCCTCAATTTTTCGCGGGCAAAAAAAAACGGTGCACCGACCAAGCGCACCGTAAAGCCGTAGAACACACAACGAGGTGTAGGGTGAAGCGATCAGTCCAGCAGCGCCAAGGCCTCGGCGGTGCATTCCTGAATGCGGGCCCAGTCGCCGTTCTTGATCCACTCCGGATCAAGCATCCAGCTACCGCCCACGCACATGACGTTTTTCAACGCCATGTAGCTCTTGATATTGGCAGGTCCCACGCCGCCGGTCGGGCAGAATTTCACTTCGCCGAACGGACCGCCCAAAGCCTTGATGGCTGCAACGCCGCCGCTGACTTCGGCCGGGAACAGCTTGAAGCGACGATACCCCAGACCGTAGCCTTCCATGATGCCCGAGGCATTGCTGATGCCCGGCAACAGTGGAATCGGGCTGGCGACGCTGGCTTCCAGCAGGTCGCGGGTGATACCCGGCGTGACGATGAATTGCGAGCCGGCCGCTTCCGCCGCCGCCAGCATGTGGCGATCGAGCACGGTGCCGGCACCGGTCACCAGTTCCGGACGCTGCTCGCGCAGAATCTGGATGGCCTTGAGGCCGAATTGCGAACGCAAGGTCACTTCCAGGGCCGTCAGGCCACCGGCCGCGAGGGCGTCGGCCAGCGGCAGAACGTCTTGCTCGCGGGCGATGGTGATCACCGGCAGAATCCGCGCTTTCGCGCAGATGCTGTCGATCAGGGCAACTTTGTCCGCCATGGAAACGGTCGGGGATGGGTTTGTCATAGCGGCTGTTCCTTGGCTCATGGGCACCAGTAAATCTCTAACGTGGGTTGCAGAAACGCGCGAATCGGCAGTGCGGCGACATCGTCACCGGCCAGTGCGGTACTCAGGGTGGTCAGCTTGGACTGACCGGAAATCGATAGAACCTTATGCTTGGCCGAGGCCAGCAGCGCCCGGCTCATGGTCAGGCGCTGATGCGGCACGGTCGGCGCCAGCATCGGCCAGCAGCGACGGACGCCATCGGCCTGCAATGCCTCGGCAAGGTTCGGGCTGTTGGGGAACAGCGACGCGGTGTGGCCGTCATCGCCCATGCCGAGGATCAGCACGTCGATCACCGGCAACTCGGACAACAAACGGTCGGCCTGCTCGGCCGCCTGTTCCAGGTTGGCGCTGGCGCTGTACAGGCTCAGGAATTGCGCCTTGGCCGCCGGGCCTTGCAGCAGGTAACGCTTGATCAGACCGGCGTTGCTGTCGGCGTGTTCCACCGGCACCCAGCGCTCGTCGGCCAGGCTGACCACCACGTTCGACCAGTCCAGCGTCTGCTTGGCCAGGTGCTGGAAAAACGCCACCGGGCTGCGGCCACCGGAAACCACCAGGGTCGCAGCGCCCTGGGCTTCGATCGCGTCGCTCAGTTGTTTCGCCACGTTCAGTGCCAGGCTTTCAGCCAGCAGCACCGGGCTCTTGTATGCATGGGCGCTGACGCCCTGCGGCAGTTTCAAATCAGATATCGCCATACCACGACCTCCCGTCCCGCGTGATCAGAGCAATGGAGCTCATCGGCCCCCAGGACCCGGCCGCGTACGGCTTGGGCGCATCACCGGATTTTTTCCACCCGGCGATCAACTGGTCACACCACTTCCACGCGGCTTCGATTTCATCTTTACGGACAAACAGGTTCTGATTGCCGCGCATTACTTCCAGCAACAACCGCTCGTAGGCATCGGGAATCCGTGCGCTGCTCCAGGTGTCGGAAAAATTCAGCTGCAACGGACCGCTGCGCAGCTGCATGCCTTTGTCCAGGCCTTGATCTTTGGTCATGACACGCAAGGAAATGCCTTCGTCCGGCTGCAGGCGGATAATCAGCTTGTTGCTGATTTGCAGGCGCTGCTCGGGGGCGAAGATGTAGTGCGACGGTTCCTTGAAGTGGATGACGATCTGCGACAGCTTCTGCGGCATGCGCTTGCCGGTACGCAGGTAAAACGGCACGCCGGCCCAGCGCCAGTTGCGGATGTCGGCACGCAGGGCGACGAAGGTTTCGGTATCGCTCTGGGTGTTGGAATTGGGTTCTTCCAGGTACCCCGGCACCGCTTTGCCTTCGCTGTAGCCGGCGATGTACTGGCCGCGCACCACTTGAGTGGTCAGGCCTTCCGGGCTGATCGGCGCCAGGGCCTTGAGCACTTTGACTTTCTCGTCGCGAATGCTGTCGGCGGACAGGTCGGCCGGCGGGTCCATGGCGATCAGGCAGAGCAGTTGCAGCAGGTGATTCTGGATCATGTCCCGCAGCTGGCCGGCCTTGTCGAAGTAACCCCAGCGGCCTTCGATGCCGACCTTCTCGGCCACGGTGATTTCCACGTGGGAAATGTAATTCTGGTTCCACTGGGTTTCGAACAGGCTGTTGGCGAAACGCAGGGCGATCAGGTTCTGGACGGTTTCCTTGCCCAGATAATGGTCGATGCGGTAGGTGCGGTTCTCCGGGAAGAACTGCGCCACCGCGTCGTTGACCTTGCGCGAGGATTCCAGGTCCGAACCGATGGGTTTTTCCAGCACCACGCGGGTGTTTTCTGCCAGACCGACCTTGGCCAGGTTCTCGCAAATCGCGCCATACACGGCGGCCGGGGTCGCAAAGTAGGCAATGACTCGCTGTGCGGTGCCGGCGACTTCGGCCAGGGTCACATAATCCTCGGGCTTGAGGAAGTCGACGTGCAGGTAGCTCAAGCGCGCCAGAAAACGCTCGACTACGGCTTCGTCCAGCTCTTTGGCGCCGACATAACGGCGTAGCTCGGAGGCGATGAACGTCAGGTGTTCCTGTTCGCTGCCAGCCTCACGGGCCAGCGCGATGATGCGCGTGTCCTCGTGCAAGAGGCCTGCGCCGTCGAGTTGATAAAGGGCAGGAAACAGCTTGCGCAAGGCCAGATCGCCCAAGGCGCCGAACAAGGTAAAGGTGCACGGTTCAACCGTAATCGAGAGCATGATGTTTGTTCTTTTATCAAGTTAAGCTACAAATACCTTTTTTCAAGGCATCACTCAAGGGAAAATGTAGTAATAACCACAACATTTTCGCAAAATACAGATTCCGAGTGGTGGTCGGTCGGAGCCATCAGTAGGATAGGCCACCGTGATGGGCCTCACCAAAGGCCCTTTTTGCATTAACCGCGCGCTTATCGGTGCCGGTGAATCAAGGATACTTATATGGACCGCGTGCGAAATTTACTGGAGCAAATCCAGAATCGCCTTGAAGAGCTGAACAAGGCCGAACGCAAAGTCGCCGAGGTGATTCTGCTCAACCCGCAGCAGGCCACCCGCTTCAGCATCGCCGCCCTCGCCCAGGCCGCTTCGGTCAGCGAACCGACGGTCAACCGTTTCTGCCGTTCGTTCGGCGTCAGCGGCTACCCTGAGCTCAAACTGCAACTGGCCCAGAGCCTGGCCAGTGGCGCCGCCTATGTCAGCCGTGCGGTGGAGGCCGATGACAATCCGGAGGCCTACACCCAGAAGATCTTCGGCAGCGCCATCGCCTCGCTGGACAGCGCTTGCCAGGCACTCGACCCGAACCTGATCAGCCGCGCCGTCGACCTGCTGATCCAGGCGCGGCAGATCCACTTCTTCGGCCTCGGCGCCTCGGCCCCGGTGGCACTGGATGCGCAGCACAAGTTCTTCCGCTTCAACCTCGCCGTCACGGCCCACGCGGATGTGCTGATGCAGCGCATGATTGCCTCGGTGGCCCACACCGGCGAGTTGTTCGTGATCATTTCCTACACCGGTCGCACCCGCGAACTGGTGGAAGTGGCGCGCATCGCCCGGGAAAACGGCGCCTCGGTGCTTGGCCTGACCGCCGAGAACTCGCCACTGGCCAAGGCCAGCACCCTGAGCCTGAACATTCCGCTGCCGGAAGACACCGACATCTACATGCCGATGACGTCGCGGATCATCCAGCTGACCGTGCTGGACGTGCTCGCCACCGGCATGACGTTGCGCCGGGGTGTGGATTTCCAGCCGCATTTGCGCAAGATCAAGGAGAGCTTGAATGCCAGCCGGTATCCGGTGGGCGACGAGTTCAATTGATCCAATATTTGCGCTGACTGATCCGGCCTCATCGCGAGCAAGCTCGCTCCCACAGGGGATTTGGTTTGAACATTAAACTTGTGTTCACCGAAGATCCAATGTGGGAGCGAGCTCGCTCGCGATGGCGCCAGTCCAGACAACATCGAAATCGAACTACCCCCCCACCCGCGCCTGTAAACTCAAATGCGCCCGCTCCCCAGGCGCAAGGCACAGGCTGTCCGTGCCGCCGCTCGCCGCTTCGACACAGACAAATTCGGATATCTCGTTCCAGGTCACGCCGAGCAACGGCCGCGAGCCGGGATGCCACACCACCGTGTCGGCCGTATCCCCCGTATCGATGCACAAAGCCCGCTGCCAGGCGTGGTCATTGAGCTGCAATTCACCGTCATGCTGGAACACCCGCTGGCATCCGCCGTCCACCCGTAATTCGCCTTCCTGCTGACAGACCTGCCGGCTCAACTGGTCGTAACCCTGCGCGCCTTCGAGCCCAGACAGCGCTATCTCACTGACATCGCCAATACGCCAGTAAGCATGCAAAGCCTGGCTCAGCTGGCACGGCATGTCGTCCTGATGCTCGGTGCTCAGACGCAGCTCCATGCGCTCACCCAGGTGTGCGTGCAGGTCCACCTGCCAGTCGCACAACTTCAGCTGCCAGTGCAATCGCACGCCGTCGTCGTCACTGCTGCTGTCGAGCAGCTTCCAGTCGAGCAACCGCGCCCAGCCATGGGACGGCCAGGCGTTTTCGCTCGGATGCCGGCCATACCACGGCCAACACACCGGCACGCCACCGCGAATGGCACCGACCTGCGGCCACTTCGCCGCGCACCACAGCCAGGGTTTCTGGCCCTTGGGCTGGAAGTGCAGCAACTGCGCGCCTTGACGACTGAACACCGCCTGACACAGCGGATGATCGATCACCAGCACATCGCGCATCTGATAGCGCTCCCACGCAAACACGGAGCGCTCGCGCAAGGATTTGAAGAAGCGTTGTAGCGGATGCTCAAGCATGTGCCACGGTCCTGAAATCAACTGTCACCGGGGTGCGCGACCCGCAAAAAAAAGCGGACAGCCATGGCTGTCCGCAAATATGCGCACATGGAGAGAAGCTTATCGCAGACGCGTTAGAACACCGACTGAATTTTCAGGCCAGCCACCAGCGCGTTGTCGACTTCATCCACACCACCCGGGTGCGTGACGTATTGCAGGTTGGGGCGTACGGTCAGCCAGTTGGTCACGTGGAAGCCGTAGTTGATCTCGTAGTTGTATTCGGTTTCACGAATGGGCGAGAACAGCGGATTGTCGTATTCCGAAACACCATTGGCCGCGTTGGTCAGCTCGGCGTTTTTCTTCACGTCATCGTTGACATGGATACGGGCGAAACCGATGCCGACGTCATCCTTCGGACGCGCGTCGAACGGGCCCTTGTACACAAACATCAGCGACTGGTAGTTGTCGATGAAGTTGGTGTCCTTGTCGTGAAAAGTGGCGTTGGCCGCGATGTTCAGACCGCGAGAAGCGTCACCGTTGTGACTGGTGAGTTGCTGCTGCGCGACGAACCAGTAGCCATGCTTGCTATCGTGGACGCGAAAAGGGTTGCCCGTGGTCGCTGCGTCCTGGCCATTGTCGTCCTCGCGCACGTCGTCGGCAGGCGCAGTGCTTTTGTAGTAACCGACACGGTATTCGCCCGGCAGGTTGTTGACCTTCGGCGACCAGACCAGCTCGACCGGCAGGACGGTGCCATTGGTACCACTGCCGCTGAGCTTGAAGCCGTTACCGTGTTCCAGTTGCGACGTGTTCTGGTTGTACGCACCAATCTGGGCGTAGAGCTCGTCATTGATGTTGTACTTCACGCGGATCGCCGCCTGCATCACCGGCCAGTTGTACCAGATGTTGGTGGCCCAGTTACCCACCTGGGATCCGCAGAACGCCAGGTTCTGGAATTCGCACGGGAAGGTGTTGAAGTCTTCACCTTCACCGAAGTAACCGGCTTTGACGTCCAGTTTGTTGTCGAGGAACTGGTGCTGAATCCACAACTGGGTCAGACGCACCATATGGCCACGACCGAAGACTTCCTGCGAGGAACTCAAGGTGCCGGCACGCGGATCGCCGATACGGTCGTTGGAGATGTTCTCACCGTTACGGTTGGTGAGCTGGATCTTGGCCTGGGTGTTATCCCAGCCGAACAGTTTCTCCAGGTCCAGCGCCGCGCCCAGGCCAAACTGGTCGGCGTAGCGCGCGGTCTTGTCATCGTTGAAACCGCCATGCAGGTTGCCGCCGACTTCACCGACGTAGTCCATCTTGATGTCGATGCCTTGCTCGATCAGCTTGGTACGCTCGCCCCCCCAGTCGCCCGTCATCCACTTGGAGTCGGAGCTGAACGCTTCATCGGCCATCGCATTGCCGGCCAGAACCAGTGCTGCCGCTGCTGAAACCTGGCAGATCAACCGGGCCTTGTTCTTCATCTTCATCCCTACTTCCTCGTTTTATTGTTATTAACTTTTCTTCTTTAACGCGGTTACATCAGTTGCGACGGGGGTCTCCACCCGACGCATATCCCCCCCTGTAGGAGCGAGCTTGCTCGCGATGGACGCAATGACGACGCGTACTCTCTGATCAAATGCGGCGCCATTGAGATCATCGCGAGCAAGCTCGCTCCTACAGTTTTGTTCTTCAGCGGCCTTTGAATCGGGCCACGTTGTCAGCATGCGCCTCGGCTTTTGGCAGGCCGGCAATCCCCAAGCGCTCCCCGCTCTTGGCATCGAACAGCAGCACTTTCGCCGGGTCGAATTGCAGGGTCAGGGTCTCGCCCACTGCCGGCGCCACGTCTGGCGCCAGGCGGCAGCAGACCTTGGTGTCGTTGAGGTTGACGAAGACCAGGGTGTCGGGACCGGTCGGTTCGGTGACCTGGACTTCGGCACGAATGGTCGGCAAACCGTTCGCTTCGCCGTTGGCCAGGATGATCTGCTCAGGGCGCATGCCGAGGATCACTTCGCGGTCTTCAAGACCGGCGTCCTGCATGCCCAGCGGCAATTCGCAACGGGCCTGGCCGCTGTCGAGCAGCGCGACCAGACGACCGTCCTTGCGCTGCAAACGCAGCGGGATGAAGTTCATCGGCGGCGAACCGATGAAGCTCGCCACGAACAGGTTGGCCGGGTTGTTGTAGATGTCTTTCGGCGTGCCGAACTGCTGGATGATTCCGTCCTTCATCACCGCCACTTTGTCGCCCAGGGTCATGGCTTCGATCTGGTCGTGGGTCACGTAGACCGTGGTGGTTTTCAGGCGCTGGTGCATCAGTTTCATTTCGGTGCGCATCTCGACCCGCAGCTTGGCGTCGAGGTTGGACAGCGGTTCGTCGAACAGATAAATCTTCGGCCGCCGCGCCAGTGCACGGCCCATCGCCACACGCTGTTGCTGTCCACCGGAGAGTTGGCCGGGTTTGCGGCTGAGCAGGTGTTCGATCTGCAACAGCTTGGAAACCCGAGCGACTTCTTCGTCGATTTCGGCGGTGGGCATTTTGCGGATCTTCAGGCCGAACGCGATGTTGTCGCGCACGCTCATGGTCGGATACAGCGCGTAGGACTGGAACACCATGGCGATGTCGCGATCCTTGGGGCTCATGCCGCTGATGTCGGCGTCGTCCACCAGGATCGCGCCGCCGCTGATGGTTTCCAGGCCGGCGATGCAGTTCATCAAGGTCGACTTGCCGCAGCCCGACGGGCCGACCAGGATCAGGAACTCACCGTCATCGATCTTCAGTTCGATGTTTTTCAGGGTGTCCGGCAAGCCGGGGCCGTAGGTCTTGTTGACGTTGCGTAATTCGAGAGTTGCCATGTTTCTACCCCTTGACCGCGCCGGACGTCAGCCCACGCAGGAAATACTTGCCAGCGAAAATGTAGACCAGCAGTGTCGGCAGCCCGGCGATCATCGCGGCGGCCATATCAACGTTGTATTCCTTGGCCCCGGTGCTGGTGTTGACCAGGTTGTTCAGGGCCACGGTAATTGGCTGGGCGTCGCCACTGGCGAACACCACGCCGAACAGGAAGTCGTTCCAGATCTGGGTGAACTGCCAGATCAGGCAGACCATCACGATCGGGATCGACATCGGCAGCAGGATCTTCAGGAAGATCGTGAAGAAGCCCGCGCCATCGAGCCTTGCGGCCTTGACCAGCGCATCCGGAATGCTCACGTAGTAGTTGCGAAAGAACAGCGTGGTGAACGCCAGGCCGTAGACCACATGCACCAGCACCAGGCCGGAGGTGGTGTTGGCCAGGCCGAACTTGCCGAGGGTGAACGAGGCTGGCAGCAGCACGGTCTGGAACGGCAGGAAGCAGCCGAACAGCAACAGGCCGAAGAACAGTTGCGAACCTCGGAAGCGCCACATCGACAGCACGTAGCCGTTCATCGCACCAATAAACGTGGAAATCAGTACCGCCGGCACGGTGATCTTCACCGAGTTCCAGAAGTAGCCGCCGACCACGTCCCAGGCCTTGATCCAGCCGATGCCATCGATCACGGTCGGCCAGCTCAACAGGTTGCCGGTGCGGATGTCTTCAGGGGATTTGAAACTGGTCAGCAGCATCACCACCAACGGGATCAGGTACACCGCCGCTGCCAATAGCAAGGTGGTGTAGATCGCGATGCGGCTGAAACTGAGCGTTGGTTTGCCGAGTTGATTAGTCATGGCGTTTGCCTCGCAGCTCGGAGTACAAGTACGGCACGAGGATGGTCAGCACCGCGCCGAGCATCAGCATGGCGCTGGCCGAACCGATGCCCATCTGGCCACGGCTGAACGTGAAGGAATACATGAACATCGCCGGCAGGTCGGAGGAGTAACCCGGACCGCCCGCGGTCATCGCCGCGACCAGGTCGAAGCTCTTGATCGCGATGTGCGCCAGGATCATGAAGGCACTGAAGAACACCGGGCGCAGGCTCGGCAGGACGATCTTCAGGTAGATGGTCGGCAGGCTCGCACCATCGACCTGGGCGGCACGGATGATCGACTGATCGACACCGCGCAGGCCGGCCAGGAACATCGCCATGACAAACCCGGAGGCTTGCCATACGGCGGCGATCACCAGGCAGTAAACCACGCGATCCTGATCCACCAGCCAGTCGAGGCGGAAGCCTTCCCAGCCCCAATCCCGCAGCATCTTGTCCAGGCCCAGGCCAGGGTTGAGCAGCCATTTCCACGCGGTACCGGTGACGATCATCGACAGCGCCATCGGGTACAGGTAGACGGTGCGGATGAAGCCTTCCTTGCGAATGCGCTGGTCCAGCAGCACGGCGAGGAACACGCCCAGCACCAGGCTGATGCCGATGAACATGCCACCGAACACCGCGAGGTTCTTGCTCGCGACCCACCAGCGGTCGTTGTCCATCAGGCGCATGTATTGCTGCAGGCCGACCCACTTGTAGCTCGGCATGAAGCTGGAGTTGGTGAAGGACAGAATGAACGTCCAGATGATGTAACCGTAGAAGCCAACCAACACGATCAGCATGCTCGGCGCGAGTACCAACTTGGGTAGCCAGCGTTGCAGCGCATCGAACGGTGAGGCTTTGCTGAAAACCGCCACAGAGCTCATCGGGATAATCCAGGTTTAGATAAAAGGATCGGAGTGCGATCCCTTGTAGGAGCGAGCTTGCTCGCGATGGAGTGTCAGTCAACATCTGTGCAGCTGACACACCATCGCGAGCAGGCTCGCTCCTACAGGGGAGGAACTCACTCAGGTAAATGCCAAGGGATTACTGGGCCGCTTTGACAGCCGAGGCCAGTTGGGCGCTGGCCTTGGCCGGGTCAGCGTCCTTGTCGTTCATGAAGTTGGTGACCACGTCGAAGATCGCGCCCTGCACGGCCAGGGAGGTGGCCATGTTGTGCGCCATGCTCGGTTGCAGGCCGCCGGTCTTGTCGTCCGCGACAAAGTCCTTCGCCGATTTCTGGGCGCACTCGTCGAAGCCGAGCTTGTCCATTTCGTTCAGCATGTCGTTACGCACCGGGATCGAACCCTTGTTCATGCTGAAGACTTTCTGGAAGTCGGTACCCAATGCGACCTTGGCCAGGTCTTGCTGGGCAGCGATGTCGCCTTTGCGATCGGCCTTGAGCTTGAACACCGCCAGGGAGTCGATGTTGTAGGTGAAGGCTTTTTCAGTGCCCGGGAACGCTACGCACTGGTAGTCCTTGCCCGCGACTTTCTTCGCCGCAGTCCACTCGCTTTTCGCCCAGTCGCCCATCATCTGCATGCCGGCCTTGCCGTTGATGACGTCGGCGGCGGCGATGTTCCAGTCACGACCGGCGCGGTTCGGGTCCATGTAGCCGGTGATCTTTTTCAGCTCGGCGAACGACTGGGTCATCTGCGGGCCGGACAGGGTTTTCTGGTCCAGGTCGACCAGGGCTTTCTTGTAACCGTCGGCGCCCATGACCGAGAGCACCACGTCTTCGAACACGGTGCTGTCCTGCCAAGGCTGACCGCCGTGGGCGAGCGCGATGAAGCCGGCGGCTTTGAGCTTGTCGCCGGCGGCATAGAATTCTTCGAGGGTGGTCGGGGCTTTTTCGATCCCGGCTTTCTTGAACACTTGCGGGTTGATCCACAGCCAGTTGACGCGGTGGATGTTCACCGGCACAGCCACGTAATCGCCTTCGTACTTGACGGTGTCGGAGACTTTCTTCGACAGCAGGCCATCCCAGTTTTCCGACTTGGATACTTCTTTCAACGCGTCGGTGCTGAGCAGGCCAGTGCTACCCCACTCCTGGATATCCGGACCTTTGATTTGCGCGACGCCCGGCGGGTTGCCGGCTACGGCGCGACTTTTGAGTACGGTCATGGCCGTGGAACCGCCGCCACCGGCGACTGCGCCGTCCTTCCAGGTGAAGCCGTCTTTTTCGACTTGAGCCTTCAGGACATCGACTGCTGCTTTTTCACCACCGGAGGTCCACCAGTGAACGACTTCAACGGAACCTTTGGATTCAGCGGCAAGAACACTGAGGGGGAGCGCAGACAGGGAAGCGAGAGAAATGACAGTAGCGAGGCGAGAAATCGCATTCATCCAGGAGCACCTTTCTTGTTGTTATGCATGCAAGTCTATTGCTTGCGCTGCATAGGAGTTTAAACAGGGGATATCCCCTCGCAGGTAACGAAGGGATGCGCGAATGTCACCGCATGGTTACATAGAACCGCTCTGGGACAACTGCGCCAGCGCCGTGGCCATGCTCGGCGCCAGCGCCAGGCGCGGAATCAATACGGCTTGCCAGGCGTGGTAAAGGTCAGGTTTGCCGGGCCAGATATCGGCACTCGGGCGGTTCAGCGGGTCGAGTTCGTGATGCCAGCTGCCATCGCAGCGGTCGATGAAATGACTGTCACAAAATTCCCAGAATAGTCGGTACCAGTGCTCGTACTGCTCATCGCCAGTACGTTTGAGTAGCGCACTGGCGGCGGCACTGGCTTCGCAATGGGTCCAGTGCAGGCGATGGCGGACCACCGCTTTGTTGTCCCAGTCCAGGGTGTAGACAATGCCCGGCGCGCCGTCGATGCTCCAGCCGTGACGGCAATTGTGCTCGAAGAGTTTTTGCGCGTCGGTGACCAGCCAGCCGGGTGTGAGCATCCCTGCTCTCACCCGCGAAGCTTCGAGGTGCAGCAACAATCGCGCCCACTCGAAACCGTGGCCCGGGGTGGTGCCGTATGGGCGGAAGCCGTCGGCGGGGTTGTCGTGGTTGTATTCCCGCAGCGGCTGCCAGTCGCGGTCGAAATGCTCGATCACCAGGTAATCGTTGGCAGCGGCGTGACCATGGATCACTCGCTCGACAATCCGTTGGGCGCGGCTCAGCCAGCGGTTGTCTTCAGTGACATCGGCCAGGGCGAGGAAGGCTTCAGTGGCGTGCATGTTGCTGTTGGCGCCTCGGTACGCCTCCTCCTCGCTCCAGTCGCGATTGAAGGACTCGCGCATCGCGCCTTCTTCTTCGCTCCAGAAACAGGTGTCGATGATATCGATCGCATCATCGAGCAAGGCTTGCGCACCGGGGCGCTGCGCGACCACCGCAGAACTTGCCGCCAGCGCGACGAAGGCATGCAGGTAGGCGTTCTTGCCGGTGTTGCCATCGCGATGTTCGGCGGCCGCGAACCAGCCGCCATGCAGCGCGTCGCGCAACGGCCCGCGCAGCGCCGCAACGCCGTGATCCACCAGTTCGGCAAAGCCCGGCAAGCCCTGAATATGGGCCATGGCGAAGCTGTGGGTCATGCGCGCGGTGTTCATGGTCTGGGCTTGCCCATCAGCCGCGAGACGGCCTTTTTCATCGAGGTTGCCGAAGCCTTCAGGCAGCTTCGAAGCCTTGGCGAAGGCCAGCAGGCGCAAGCCTTCGGTGGCGAGCCATTGCTGATGGGCAGGTGCGTTCAGCCAACTGCTGAAGGCCGGTTGGAAGGTGTCCATGGCGTACCTTTTTTGTTGTTATGACTGTGGGGCAGCATAAACAACGGACGAAGGCGGACTTGTAACGAAGGGGGTGGGGTTTGTCACCACTCAGTGACAAAGAAAGATCAAAAGATCGCAGCCTGCGGCAGCTCCTACGCCGATCTCTGTAGGAGCTGCCGAAGGCTAAGATCTTTTGATCTTTCAATCAACCGAACGGGGCAACTGCAGGGTCACCCGCAACCCGCCTTCACGCAGATTCTGCAAACTCACTTCACCGCCATGGCTATGGGCAATGTTGCGGGCAATCCCCAGCCCCAACCCATAACCCTGCTGTTGCCCGGCCAGGCGGAAGTGCGGTTCGAACACCTGCTCCAGACGCTGCTCCGGTACGCCCGGCCCTTCATCATCGACGTGCAGGATGAACGCGCTTTCGTCGTCATCGATGTGCAGGTGCGCGTTCTGCCCATACTTCAACGCATTGTCGATCAGGTTGCCGATGCAGCGCTTGAGCGCCAGCGGTTTGCCCGGGTACGCCGCCAGCGCCCGCCCCTGCTGGGTCACGCGGCCGTTGCCGTTCGGTGCGAGATAGGGTTCCACCAGACAATCGAGCACATGGTTGAGATCCACCGGCTCGATGTTCTCGTGGATGTCGGTGTCTTTCACGCATTGCAGCGCGCCCTTGACCAGCAATTCGAGCTCGTCCAGATCGCGGCCGAACTTGGCTTGCAACTTCTCATCTTCCAGCAATTCAACGCGCAACCGCAGTCGGGTAATCGGCGTGCGCAAATCATGGGAAATCGCGCTGAACAACTGGCTGCGCTCGGTCAGGTAACGACTGATGCGCTCGCGCATGGTGTTGAAGGCGCGCCCGACCTCGACCACTTCGCTACCCCCGCCTTCGGCCACCGGTTCCACGTCGGCCCCCAACGACAGGTCCCGCGCCGCCCGCGCCAGGCGCTTGAGCGGACGACTCTGCCAGTGCACCAGCAGGCCGATGAACAACAGCAAAAAGCTGCTGGTCAGGACGATGAACCACACCTGCTGCGCCGGCAGGCCCTGCTCTTCAAGACTGGTGTAGGGCTCGGGCAACAGCGAGGCGATGTACAGCCACTCGCCCGGCGCCATCTGGATCTGCGTGACCAGTACCGGCGGGTTCACCGGTTCCAGGGTCAGCGCGTAGTGCGCCCATGAGCGTGGCAACTCATCGAGCTTCAGGCCGCCATTGAAGATGCGCAGGTCTTCCGGGCTGACGAAGGTCACCGAGATGTCGGCGTCCTGACCGAGGGACTGGCGTAGCACTTCGTCCACCGCTTTGAGCACCGCCTCTTTGCGCGGGGTGATGGGCAGCACTTCCATGCCCAGGGGTTTGTCATTGAGCGTCACCACGAACCGGGTGCCGCCCATGCTGCGCAACTGATCGAGCACCAAGGGCCGAAACGCCACCGGCAACGAACGAAAATAACTGACACTGGCCGTCATCGAATGGGCCAGGCTGCGGGCGCTGGTGACCAGGCCCTCGAGCTGCGTGGCACGCAGTTGCGATACCCAGATCACGCTCGACAACGCTTGGGCGAACAACACCGCCAGCAAGGTCAACAGCAACATCCGCCCGAGCAGCGAACGCGGCATCGGCACCTTGGCGGCGAGCTTGCGCAATAGCTTAGTGGCCATTGCCGGCAACCACATTGGCTGCCAGTTGGTAGCCGCTGCCGCGCACGGTGCGGATCAGCCGTGGCGGCTTTTCGGTGTCGCGCAGGCGCTGGCGCAACCGGCTGACCGCCATGTCGACGATGCGATCCAGGGGCATCAGTTCACGGCCACGGGTGGCGTTGCCGATGGTGTCGCGGTCGAGGATTTCCTGCGGGTGATCGAGGAACAGTTTCAGCAGCGCGAAGTCGGCGCCCGAGAGAATCACCTCTTCGCCGTCGATGTGAAACAGCCGATGGCTGACCATGTCCAGCCGCCAGTCATCGAAGGCCAGCACCTCACCGCCATTACGCTCCTGACCGAACTGCGCACGGCGTAGCAATGCCTTGATCCGCGCCTGCAATTCCCGTGGGCTGAAGGGCTTGCCGAGGTAATCGTCGGCGCCCAGTTCCAGGCCGATGACGCGGTCGGCTTCGTCGGAACTGGCGGTGAGCATGATGATCGGCACCTGTGCCTGGCGTGGATGCTGGCGAATCCAGCGACACAGGCTGAAGCCGTCTTCGTCGGGCAGCATCACATCAAGGATCACCAGATCGGCCGGCGCGTCGTTCAGCGCCTGGCGAAAACCGGCGCCATCGGCGGTGGCACGCACCTGGAAACCGGCGCGGGTCAGGTAGGTGTCCAGCAACTCGCGTATCTCTTGATCGTCATCGACCAATAAAATCGACTTGTTGACTGAGCTCACGGGCGGCGTCCTTGTTGTTTGAATTGGGCGGATTATGCCTTATGCGCTGATTTTACAAACACTACAGAACCATTGTAGGAGCGAGCCTGCTCGCGATGGACGTCAACGATAACGCGTGTTTTCTGAATGCACGCGGTGCCTTCAAGTCCATCGCGAGCAGGCTCGCTCCTACAGGTGATCGGGTTTCAGGTCGGAGTGGATTGTTCGAGCGCTACTCCCGCCCCGACAAGGCCTGAATACGGCGCCGTCACCAGCCACACCGGAATCCCCTTGAAGTAATCGCTCATGCAACCCTTGTCGGCGAAGCACCGGGCGAAACCGCTTTCGAGGAAGAAGTCGGCAAACCGCGGAATCACCCCACCCACGATGTACACGCCACCACGCCCGCCGGTGGTCAGCACGTTGTTGCCGGCCACGCGACCGAGCCAGCAGCAGAACTGCTCGAGCACTTCCACGGCAATCGGGTCGCCCGCCAGCCCGGCAGCGGTGATGGCTTCCGGCGTGTCGAGCACCGGCGTGTGCCCGTCCACCGCGCAGATCGCCCGGTAAACGCGGGGCAAGCCACCGCCACTCAAGGCTGTTTCGGCGCTGACATGGCCGATTTCGTTGAAGATGTGCTGCCAGAGTTGGGTTTCCCGTGGACTGCTCAGCGGCAAATCGACGTGACCGCCTTCGCCGGGCAACGCGGCAAAACGCCCTTCGCCAAGATCGAGCAAGGTGCCGACACCCAGGCCTGTGCCCGGGCCAATCACCACCGCCGGGCGCAACGGCTCCGGCGTGCCTTCGCAGACCACGCGGAATTCGCCGGGCTGCAAACGGGTCATGCCCAGGGCCATGGCCGAGAAGTCGTTGACCAGCAACAGTTGCTCGACCTGCAAGGTCTGGCAAAAGCCCTTGCGGCTCAGGCGCCAGTGATTGTTGGTGAATTTGAATTCATCGCCACTCACGGGACCGGCCACCGACAGGCACACCGAACCGATCGCCCCCGGCGCCAGCCCCAGACCGCTCAAGTAGAGGCTGATCGCCTCTTCTGGGCTGGGGAAATCTGCTGTCGCCAGCACCTGGACCGATTCCAGTTGCTGGTTTTTCCACAACGCGAAACGTGCGTTGGTCCCACCGATGTCACCGACCAAAGCCAGTTTCAATTAAGCGTCTCCAGGGCAGAAGTGAAGGCGCTGGCGCCCTGCTCCGCCGAGCTGAAGGCCATGCGCATGAAACCGAACAGCTCGCGACCGGTGCCGATGTTGTTGCCCAACAGACCTTTGGCCGGCGTGCGCGCTGCAAATTCTTCGGCGTCCACCTTAAGCTCCAGGGTGCCTTTGACGCCATCGACGCGGATGATATCGCCCTCTTGCACCCGCGCCAAAGCGCCGCCGACATAAGCTTCGGGGCTGACGTGGATGGCCGCCGGGATTTTCCCTGATGCGCCGGACATGCGCCCGTCAGTCACCAGTGCCACCTTGAAGCCGCGATCCTGCAACACACCGAGGAACGGCGTCATCTTGTGCAGTTCCGGCATGCCGTTGGAGCGCGGGCCCTGGAAGCGCATCACTGCGACAAAATCCTTCTCCAGCAAACCGGCCTTGAAGGCATCGGCCAGGTCCTGCTGATCCTGGAACACCATGGCTGGCGCTTCGACGACCTGATTTTCCACGGCCACGGCGGAGACTTTCATCACGCCACGACCGAGGTTGCCTTCCATCACCCGCAGGCCACCCTCTGCCGAGAACGCGCGGGCGACCGGGCGCAGGATGCTTTCATCGAGGCTGTCGGTCACGCCTTCGCGCCAGACCAACTGTCCATTGTCGAGGAACGGTTCCTGGGTGTAGCGGCTCAGGCCGTGGCCCATCACGGTGTTGACGTTTTCGTGGAGCAATCCGGCTTCCAGCAGTTCGCGGATCAGGAACGACATGCCGCCCGCCGCCTGGAAGTGGTTGATGTCGGCTTTGCCGTTCGGGTAGACGTGGCTCAGGGTCGGCACGACTTCGGAGAGGTCGGCCATGTCCTGCCAGGTCAGCTGAATGCCCGCCGCCATGGCGATGGCCGGCATGTGCAAGGTGTGGTTGGTCGAGCCGCCGGTGGCGTGCAGCGCAACAATCGAGTTGACCAGCGAACGCTCGTCGACGATTTCACCAATCGGGATGTAGTCACCGTTCTGCTTGGTCAAACGCGTGACCTGATGCGCCGCTTCGCGGGTCAAGGCGTCGCGCAATGGCGTATTCGGGTTGACGAAGGACGCGCCCGGCAGGTGCAGGCCCATGACTTCCATCAGCAACTGGTTGGTGTTGGCGGTGCCGTAGAAGGTGCAGGTGCCAGGGCTGTGATAGGACTTCATTTCCGATTCCAGCAGCTCCTCGCGGGTCGCCTTGCCTTCGGCGTACTTCTGGCGCACGTCGGCTTTTTGCTTGTTGGAAATGCCCGAGACCATCGGCCCGCCCGGTACGAAGATCATCGGCAGATGGCCGAAGCGCAACGCGCCCATCATCAGGCCCGGCACGATCTTGTCGCAGATGCCGAGCAGCAGCGCGCCGTCGAACATGTTGTGGGACAGCGCCACGGCCGTGGACAACGCGATCACTTCACGGCTCGGCAGGCTCAGTTCCATGCCCGGCTCGCCCTGGGTCACGCCATCGCACATCGCCGGGGTGCCACCGGCGAACTGGCCGACGGAGCCGATCTCGCGCAGGGCTTTCTTGATCAGTTCGGGGAAGACTTCGTACGGCTGGTGCGCCGAGAGCATGTCGTTATATGACGAAACTATCGCGATGTTGGCGGAGTTCATCATCCGCAGGCTGTGCTTGTCATCGCTGCCGCAACCGGCCACGCCGTGGGCGAAGTTGGCGCATTGCAGCTTGCCGCGCATCGGACCGTCGCTGGCCGCACCGCGGATCAATGCAAGGTAGGCCTCACGCGTGGCGCGGCTGCGGGCGATAAGCCGTTCAGTGACCTCAAGGACGCGGGGATGCATGTGTAGAACTCCAGGCTAACGGATGTGGCGACCTGATTGTCTATGTTGATCAAAGGCCGGTGTCGATGGGATGACAGACGGTTTGTTTGACCATTCGGACCAGTTGATTCAGGTCACTCGTTGTAGATCGAACAAAATATTGCCATCAAAAAGGCTTGTTTTCTATTTTTTTACGAATAATCTTGTAATTCCAACAACAAAACGACGGTAGCGCCGCAATATGACTCTTCGAATCGCAATCAATGGTTTTGGCCGCATCGGCCGTAATGTCCTGCGTGCACTCTATACCCAGGGCTACCGTCAGGATCTGCAGATCGTCGCCATCAACGACCTGGGCGACAGCGCGATCAATGCTCATCTGCTCAAGTACGACACCGTTCACGGCACGTTCGATGCCGATGTCCAGCACGATCTGGAGACCCTGACGGTCAACGGCGACCGCATTTCGGTCAGCGCCATCCGCAACCCGGCCGAGCTGCCTTGGGCCGCGGAAAAAATTGATGTGGTGTTCGAATGCACCGGTCTGTTCACCGACCGGGCCAAAGCCGCCGCGCATATTACAGCCGGCGCGCGCAAAGTGATCATCTCGGCCCCGGCCAAAGGCGCCGACGCTACCGTGGTTTACGGGGTGAACCACGACATTCTGCGCCAATCGCACCAGATCATTTCCAACGCATCGTGCACCACCAACTGCCTGGCCCCGGTGGCCCAGGTGTTGCATCGCGAATTGGGTATCGAAAGCGGTCTGATGACCACCATCCACGCCTACACCAACGATCAGCACCTGACCGACGTCTATCACGTCGATCCGTACCGCGCCCGTTCGGCCACCCAGAACATGATCCCGAGCAAGACCGGTGCTGCCGAAGCGGTGGGCCTGGTGCTGCCGGAACTGGCGGGCAAATTGACCGGCATGTCGGTGCGCGTACCGGTGATCAATGTTTCGCTGGTGGACCTGACGGTGCAGCTCAAGCGCGAAGCGTCGGCCGATGAAGTCAATGCGCTGCTGAAAGAAGCCAGCCAGCACTCGAAGATCCTTGGGTACAACACCCTGCCGCTGGTCTCCAGCGACTTCAACCACAACCCGCTGTCGTCGATCTTCGACGCCAACCACACCAAGGCCAGCGGCAAGCTGCTCAAGGTACTGGCGTGGTATGACAACGAGTGGGGCTTCTCCAACCGCATGCTCGATAACTGCCTGGCGCTGTGCAACGCCGAGTAAGCGAAGCTTACGACTGTAGGAGCTGCCGGAGGCAGCTCCTACAGATACGTGCAATGCACAGCATCGTGTTCATGCCTTGGAGCCCCCCATGATCGGCATCAGCTTTACACAAAAGACCCTGGCGGCGCGCAAGCGTATCGCCCTGGTTGCCCATGACCACTGCAAGGTGTTCTTGCTGGACTGGGCCGAACGGCAAAAAGACAGACTGGCCCAGCATGATCTGGTCGCCACCGGCACCACGGGTTTGTTGTTGCAACAACGCCTCGACCTGCCGGTACAAAGCATGATCAGCGGGCCACTGGGCGGCGACCAACAACTCGGCGCGCAAATCGCCGAGCAGCGGGTCGACATGCTGGTGTTTTTCTGGGACCCGTTCGAACCCCAGCCCCACGACCCGGATATCAAGGCATTGCTGCGGGTCGCAGCGGTGTGGAACATCCCGGTGGCTTGCAACGAATGCAGCGCCGACTACCTGCTCAGCAGCCCGTTGATGGATCAGGCGCATACCCATCGGATTCCCGATTACGCGACCTATTTGCAGGGTCGCGCGTAAATGTGCTGCGGCCCGCAGTTCGCCGCGCCTGAGTGCCTGGCTGGGCAATCTGTGGATCTGGTCACGACCGGAATCACTGTCGCAAGTCACCTGAAGTCTCCTCAAGCCGCCCTGTAACAGCCGACAACGGCACACTTGAAAGTACCTACTTCCTGCTCGGATTTCTCCTACGTGTTTATCAGGTCATCCATGACCGGGTTTGGCCGTTAAGCACCATGAACCCCCACAACGAGAAGCTGACATGAATGTAAGTGACGCTGCATATTTTCGATTTTCGTACCCGCAAGCAATGAGGGTGAACACGGAAAACGCCCAACCCGATAAACAAGTCGAAGGCTCGGTAATAAATGAGCAAAGGGTGTGGTCGACCATCGAGAAACTCCGGTCCCCTAGTCAGAGAGATATCACCAGCGAAAACCTGGATGAGCTGGAGGAATTTTTAAGTGTGACCGATCCAGACGAAAGGCTTGGCGGGCTACGTCATGAGATAAAGGGTTTTAGAGCTGTAATCCTTTGGGGTAACGAACTCCGCGCAGGAGATATGCTCCGTGAAATGGAAGGGATTTACTCCGATTTTAAAAAAGATCTGCAGAGCAAATGGTCTGGCCTGGCCAATAAGCCAATGGGCTTCACCGTGACCGAAGACGGTCAACTGAAAGTCACTTCACCGCCCAACACCCTGACTGCCAGGGATGAGGAAATATTGAATACCCTGTTGAACGAGGCCAAAGGCTTGCAACCCCTGACTCTCAAGCACGCCAAGGCCGTGATCGAACTGGTCAAGCGGGATAAGCCACAGTTTGAGGGCAAGGTGAAACTGGACCTGAGCAACTTCCACAAGATGATTGACTATGGATTATTGCTGAACAAAGGCGCGCTGGACCTGGGAAGAGCAGACTCCTGGCTGGATCAATTGCATAAAAAAGCCGAAAAGGAACCGGGCGAGAAAAAGCAGGGATTGCACATCGAAGCCTGATCGTTTGAAAAAGCCCGGCAAAGCGACTGTGCATGAGCGCTTTGCCGGAAACATGACAGACCTAGTTACGCAACATGTTTTGATAGCAGATTTGAGCAAATGAAACATTCGGCACGTTGTAACCTCCCACCCCCGAATCCTCTTTGTCTTGAACCTGAATCGACCAATGCCCCAGATTGTATTCAACTTCCCACTGATAGCGATACTTGCCACTGCTGGTCCAGAAAGGATCAGACTTCAACTGGCCGTAACACCTGCCTAACTCAAGGGTTTGCGCAGCGCTGCCAGTGCTATCCGTTATAAGGGCAAACTTCTCGTCATCCGCCCCTTTGTTCAATATCAAAGTAGCGGTAGCGCCTTCGAGCGGCTGCCCGGTCGAATCCCTCAACCGCACCGACCAGTTCAAGACTCTGTAGGCCTGCGTAGTCGCCCAGTAGTGCCGCAGATCACCGGTATCGCCCTGGACGCGACTGTCGGCGTAGTAAGGCGCAGAGCCAAACTCGAGCTTGTAGATATCACCCGCCACGAACGGGGCAGACGGCTTCTTCGAGATACGAACCTGAACTTCCTGATCCGGCTGCAAGCCAGAAATCGTAAAGGGTGTGCCCCAAGGGATTACGGCCCAGATTCCATCGCGATTGTATTCCAGCGTCAATGGCCCGCCTTTCGTCCCTCTCGCATGGATCCACACATCCTGTCCCCGTAACGCCATGAAGCTGTATTGCTTCACATCCGTTTCGTCAGCCAGACTTTCCTCGAGGGTGTTCAGTTTGTCCGGCAGTACCGTGGCCGCAGAGGGTATTTGAGAGGCGATACCCGAAACAGCTGCCGAGCTCAGAAAAGACATCGCAGGTGCCGCACCTGCCGCCAATAACATCCCCCAAAACAACAACACCGAGCGAAGCCCGATCCCTTTAAAACAAGTCATACACATGAAGTCCTTCTCATTATTTTTTGTCAGATGCCAGAAGCGAAAACTTTCGCAAGCGTTCCACCGAGGTGGCCTGCGCATTTAAGCGGTCTGCCCTGAATGAGAAGCGGTACATATGTATTTCGTGAATTTCATTTTCGGCGCCACTGCCCTGAAATGACTCCGCGCTTTTTCCTATTTTTACCCCCATTTTCGGCACATTTTTCTGCGCAAACGTTCAACCACTACCGTTCGTCGAGTTGCCCCTCATGTAACCTCAGCGCCACGCCGATGTGCATTGATCGGCGCTAAATGGATTTAGCGAGTGAGCCGTAACGGCCCACAGCCAACACTTCATCCATTCGCGAGTTCGCCTCATGTTCGACTCACTGTCCATTCGCCTGAAAATCGTCCTGCTGTCCGGTCTGTGCCTGCTGGGTGTAGTCGCCTTGATAGTGGGCATGAACATTTACCAGACCAATCAGAACGATGACCTGGTCAACGATTCCAGCAGCAGAATGCTTACCGCCAGTGTGCAGGACCTGCTTCAGGCCAAAGCCGCCGAGCAAGCGGTGCGGGTGCAGAAGACCTTCGGTGAAACCCTGACGGTGGTGACCGCCCTCGCGGACCAGATCAAGGACATGCGCACCCTGGCCGCCAAGCGCGAGCTTGCGCCCGGCGCCCTGCGTGAAGAGTTGAACCAGAGCCTGAAAACCGCCTTTGAGCGCAACGGCAAAGTGCTGGGCATCTGGCTGGCGTTCGAACCCAACGGCCTGGACGGCAAGGACAGCGAGTTCGCCAACGACGCCGCCCGCCAGTCTAACGAGATCGGCCGTTTTGCCACCTACTGGAGCCGTGCCGGTGGTGAGTCGCTGAACACCATCATGGTCGAAGAGGACATGACCAAAACCACCCTGAACCTCAGCGGCACGCCGTACAACGTCTGGTACACCTGCCCGCGGGACAGCCAGCGCACCTGCCTGCTCGACCCCTACGCCGATACTGTCGGCGGCAAGGAAGTGTTGATGACCACCATCTCCGTACCGCTGCTGGTGGATGGCAAGTCCATCGGCGTGGTCGGTATCGACATCGCCCTTGATGCCCTGCAAGCGGCGGCGGTTGATTCCCAGCGCGTGCTGTTCAACAGCGCCGGACACATGCTGATCGTCTCCGGCACTGGCGTGCTGGCTGCCTACAGTGTCGATGCCGGTAAAGTCGGCAAGAACATCGGCGACACCCTGGGCGCGGATGGCAAGGACATCCTGCAATTGCTCGCTACTGGCGCGCCGAAGATTCTCCAGCAAGGTGACCTGATCCGCGCGGTGTACCCGGTGAGTCCGATTGCCGATGCCAAGGCCTGGGCCGTGGTCATCGACCTGCCCAGGCAAGTGCTGCTGGCCGACTCGGTGAAGCTGCAGGCCGTGCTCGACGATGCCCAGCAAAGCGGCACGATCAAGGCGCTGTCGGTGGCGGTGATCGCCGGCCTGCTCGGGCTGTTGCTGATGTGGCTCACCGCGTCGGGCGTGACCCGGCCGATCAACAGCGTGGCACAAATGCTCAAGGCGATTGCCAGTGGCGACGGCGACCTGACCCAGCGCCTGCACTACAGCAAGCAGGACGAACTGGGCGAACTGGTGAGCTGGTTCAACCGCTTCCTCGACAAGCTGCAACCGACCATCGCGCAGATCAAGCAAAGCATCACCGATGCCCGTGGCACCGCCGACCAGTCTTCAGAAATCGCCCGCCAGACCAGCGAAGGCATGCAGGTGCAATTCCGCGAAATCGACCAGGTCGCCACCGCGTCCAACGAGATGAGCGCCACCGCCCACGATGTCGCCAACAGCGCCTCGAACGCGGCCAACGCCGCCAAGGGTGCCGACCAGTCGGCCCGCGACGGCATGTCGATCATCGAGCGCAGCACCCGCGACATCAATCAACTGGCCAACGAAGTCAGCAAGGCCGTGACCGAAGTCGAAGCCCTCGCGGTCAACAGCGAGCAGATCGGCTCGGTGCTGGAGGTGATTCGCAGCATCGCCGATCAAACCAACCTGCTGGCGCTCAACGCGGCGATTGAAGCCGCCCGTGCCGGCGAGAGCGGTCGCGGCTTTGCGGTGGTGGCCGATGAAGTGCGCAACCTGGCCAAGCGTACCCAGGACTCGGTGGAAGAAATTCGCCTGGTGATCGAACGCATCCAGTCCGGCACCCGCGGCGTGGTCGCGACCATGCATTCAAGCCAGACCCAGGCCCACAACAACGCCGGGCAGATTAAGCAGGCGGTCCAGGCCTTGAACAAGATCAGTGACGCGGTCACCGTGATCAGCGACATGAACCTGCAAATCGCCAGCGCCGCCGAGCAGCAAAGCACCGTGGCCGAAGAGGTCAACCGCAACGTCTCGGCGATCCGCACCGTCACCGAAACCCTGACCGGCCAGGCCACCGAATCGGCACAGATCAGCAGCCAGCTCAACGCCCTGACCACCCAGCAGATGAAGTTGATGGATCAGTTCCGCGTTTAAAGCACCGACCGAAGATCCCCCTGTGGGAGCGAGCTTGCTCGCGATGACGGAATTACATTCAACATCAATGTTGATTGAAAGACCGCTATCGCGAGCAAGCTCGCTCCCACAAGGTTTCACATGATCCAGCCATGTTTTGGACTAAGATCTGGCTCTCGTTCCGGAGGGCCCTTCGATGACTGATCTGCTCACGTCCATTCAAGCTGCACTCGGTTTGCCTCACTATCCGATTCCATTCACGTCCAGCGGCGCCCTGCCCTCGGCGTTTGCCGTCACGGATCTGGCCTGCGCCAGCATCGCTGCCGCCGGCCAGGTCGTCAGCGAACTGCTGCACCAACAAACCGGACGCCTGCCCGATCTTGAAGTTGACCGGCGTTTGGCGTCCTTCTGGTTCTCAACCTCGATTCGCCCGATCGGCTGGAGCGTTCCGCCGCTGTGGGATGCGGTGGCCGGTGACTACGCCACCCGCGATGGCTGGATTCGCCTGCACACCAACGCACCCCACCACCGCGCCGCTGCCGAACGCGTGCTCGGTGCCTGTACCGACCGCGCAGCGATGGCCGGTAAAGTGGCTCGATGGGCGAAAAGCGAGCTGGAGCAGGCGGTGGTCGATGCCGGTGGCTGTGCCGCCGAAATGCGCACCTGGGATCAATGGCAGACCCATCCTCAAGGCCAGGCGGTAAATGCCGAACCCTTGATTCATTTCACCAGCCACCCTGGCCAGAGCGACAAACCGTGGGCGGGCTCAGTGGCCCGGCCACTGTCTGGCATCAAGGTGCTGGATTTGACCCGGGTGCTGGCAGGCCCCATCGCCAGCCGCTTTCTGGCCGGCCTGGGCGCTGATGTCTTGCGCATCGATCCGCCGACCTGGAACGAGCCGGGGGTGGTGCCGGAAGTCACATTGGGAAAACGCTGCGCGCGTCTTGATCTGAATGACAGGTCCGACCGCGGCATATTCGAATGCCTGCTCAAGGATGCCGACATTCTGCTCCACGGTTATCGCGCCGATGCACTGGAGCGACTTGGCCTGGGCATGAATGAGCGCCGGCAACTGAACCCAGGCCTGATCGATGTTTGCCTCAACGCCTATGGCTGGATCGGCCCCTGGCAAAACCGAAGGGGCTTCGACAGCCTGGTGCAGATGAGCAGCGGCATTGCCGAAGCGGGCATGCGCTGGAAACAGGCGGACAAGCCGACACCGTTGCCGGTCCAGGCCCTCGATCACGCCACCGGGTATTTGATGGCGGCCAGTGCGATCAGGTTGTTGGCAGAGCGCTTGAGCCGCGGGATGGGGGGATCGGCCCGGTTGTCGTTGGCGCGTACGGCGAAGTTGTTGATCGAACAAGGTGCCGGCCCAAGTGAACCGTTGCGTGGCGAAGATCAAAACGATCAGGGGATACAAGTTGAGCAAACACCGTGGGGACCGGCGCATCGGTTGCACGCTCCGCTGAGGATCACGGGAACGCCTTTGCAATGGGCCTTGCCTGCTACTGAATTGGGTTCCCATCGCGCGCAGTGGTGGTGACGGTGAGATAGCCTTCGCTGGCAAGCCAGCTCCTACAGTAGATCGTATTCGTCCATGCACCGCGAATACCTGTAGGAGCTGGCTTGCCAGCGAAGGCGCCAGACCATTGAGCACAGAATCCGGATCAAGCTCAGTCCGCCCGACTCAACGAAGTCCACAGCACCTGCGCCGCATACCCTCGATAAGGCCGCCAGCTTTCGGCTCGCGCCAAAAGCTGCCGCGCCGTCACCGGCCCACCCTCCAGCGCCGCCAACGCATTGATCAACCCCACGTCGCCATTGGGAAATCCATCCATCTCCCGCAACTGTCGCAACGCAATGTATTGCGCCGTCCAGTCGCCAATCCCGTGCAAGGCCAATAACCGCGCTACGCCTCCCTCCCGACCGGGCTCGAACAACCGTGGATCATCGAGTAATGCCTGGGCCACCCCCGACAACGTCCGGCCTCGGCTTTTCGGCATGCCCAGCGCGGCCAGATCTGCGCCTGCCAAAACGCTGGCCTCGGGAAACACATGGGTCAACCCCGGCAACCGTGAATGGAATGGCGTGCCGTACTGCGCCACCAGTTTCCCCGCCAATTTGATCGCCGCCACCACCGTGATCTGCTGCCCCAGTACCGCGCGGATCGCCAACTCCAGGCCATCCCACGCCCCCGGCACACGCAGCCCGGGGTGCTCGGCAATCAGCCGCGCCAGCAGCGGATCAACTGCCAGGTGCCGGTGAATCGTGGACAGGTCGGCGTCCAGATCAAACATCCGCCGCACGCTTGCGACGATTGCAGGGACGGCGCCCGGATCAGGAAAATCCAGGGTCAACTCAAGGGCATCCAAGGTGCCAGGCTGGATCGAGAACATACCGCAAGCACCGTTCAAACCGATGCTGCGCGAATACACACCGTCGACCACCGTTTCCAACCCGACAATCGCCCGCGCCGACAAAAACCCGAGCAGCGCCGGCCAGTCATAGGGTGGCTGGTACGCCAGCAACAGCTTCACAGACTCAACAAGCCGCTGTACACGCCATAGGCCGCCAGCCCCGCATAACCCAGAGCGATACCAGCAATCATCGAACCCACCACCAACGCGATCAACGCGCTCAGGCGAAGCTTGTTCGGTGATTGCGACATCGTTGCATCTCCATTTTTGGGGGCGGCAACTGCCGCGAAGTCGTCACATAACGGGCGGCAACTAAACTGATGAAGAGTAATAACGTTTATTGGATAACGCCAACAAACTTCTTTTTTACTTGCACAAAATGGCTATTTTTACACCGATATAATCATTTGTTTTATACGTCTTTTTAATACATCAATTCAGTACAAAAAATGCATGAATAAAATTTGCAGATTTTGAAAAACCAACTAGCGTCATAATTCGAAACAAATGCTAAAAAGTTCTTGAATAATCTGCAAAAGCCTCTAGAACAGGCATTACAGGCAGCAACATTGTAAATGATGGCACTCCGCCAACAAACTGGGAACGCTCTCATTTAGTGATCTAAGTCAGCTGATTGAGCAGTCAACGGAATTAGTCTGTTGCCTCTCTTCTCCTGCATTGGAGTCATGCAATGTCTGAAGCTCCCGGAAAACTGAAACTCGGCGCGCTGGTTGCGTTAGTCGTGGGTTCGATGATTGGTGGCGGGATCTTTTCCTTGCCACAAAACATGGCCGCCAGTGCCGATGTCGGCGCCATTCTGATCGGTTGGGCGATCACCGCCGTCGGCATGCTCACCCTGGCGTTCGTGTTCCAGACCCTGGCCAACCGCAAACCCGACCTTGATGGCGGGGTTTACGCCTACGCCAAGGCCGGTTTCGGCGACTACATGGGCTTCTCGTCCGCTTGGGGGTACTGGATCAGTGCCTGGCTGGGCAACGTTGGCTACTTCGTCTTGCTGTTCAGCACGCTCGGCTACTTCTTTCCGCTATTTGGGGAGGGGAATACCCCTGCCGCCGTGATCGGCGCCTCGGTGCTGCTTTGGGCCGTACATTTCCTCGTACTGCGAGGAATAAAGGAAGCAGCGTTCATCAACCTGGTGACCACCGTCGCCAAGATCGTGCCGCTGCTGCTGTTCATGTTGATTGCATTGTTCGCCTTCAAACTGGACATCTTCACCGCCGACATCTGGGGCCTGAAGAACCCGGACCTGGGCAGCGTGATGGACCAGGTACGCAAAATGATGCTGGTCACCGTGTGGGTGTTCATCGGCATCGAAGGCGCGAGCATCTTTTCGGCCCGGGCGGAAAAGCGCAGCGATGTGGGTAAGGCCACTGTGATCGGCTTCGTCACCGTGCTGCTGTTTTTAGTGCTGGTCAACGTGCTGTCGCTGGGGATCATGACCCAGCCGGAACTGGCCAAACTGCAGAACCCCTCAATGGCCGCCGTGCTGGAACACGTGGTCGGTCACTGGGGTGCGGTGCTGATCAGCGTCGGTTTGATCATCTCGTTGCTGGGGGCGTTGCTGTCGTGGGTGCTGCTGTGCGCGGAGATCATGTTCGCCGCCGCCAGGGACCACACCATGCCGGCGTTTTTGCGCAAGGAAAACGCCAACCATGTACCGGTCAACGCCCTGTGGCTGACCAACGCCATGGTGCAGATTTTCCTGATCATCACGCTGTTCTCCGCCAGCACTTACCTGTCGCTGATCTACCTCGCCACCTCGATGATCCTGGTGCCGTACCTGTGGTCGGCGGCCTACGCGTTGCTGTTGGCGGTGCGTGGCGAAAGCTACGAAGGCGCGGCGGGCGAACGGCAGAAGGATCTCATCATCGGCGCCGTGGCCCTGGTCTACGCGATCTGGCTGCTGTACGCCGGCGGCATCAAGTACCTGCTGCTGTCTGCCCTGCTCTACGCCCCCGGCGTGATCCTGTTCGCCAAGGCCAAGCTGGAAATCAACAAACCGGTTTTCACCAACGTCGAGAAGCTGGTTTTCGCTGCGGTGGTCGTCGGTGCCGTGGTGGCGGCCTACGGTCTCTATGACGGCTTCCTGACTCTGTAACTCCCTTGTTTTGTCATCTGGAGGATCACTGTAATGACCACGGAAAAAGTTAAGTACGGCGTCCATTCCGAAGCCGGCAAACTGCGCAAAGTCATGGTTTGCTCCCCAGGACTTGCCCATCAGCGGCTGACCCCGAACAACTGCGATGAACTGCTGTTCGATGATGTGCTGTGGGTGGCCCAGGCCAAGCGCGACCACTTCGACTTCGTCACCAAGATGCGCGAACGCAACATCGATGTGCTGGAAATGCACAACCTGCTGACCGACATCGTCGCCATCCCCGAAGCCCTGGACTGGATCCTGGAGCGCAAGATCACCGCCAACTCGGTGGGTCTGGGCCTGATCAACGAAACCGCCTCGTGGCTGCGCAGCCTGGAGCCGCGCAAGATCGCCGAGTTCCTGATCGGCGGCGTATCGGGCGATGATCTGCCGACCAGTTTCGGTGGCAAGGCCATCGAGATGTTCCGCGACTTCCTCGGCAACTCCAGCTTCATCCTGCCGCCGCTGCCCAACACCCAGTTCACCCGCGATACCACCTGCTGGATCTACGGTGGCGTCACCCTCAACCCGATGTACTGGCCGGCGCGCCGTCAGGAAACCCTGCTGACCACCGCCATCTACAAATTCCACCCCGCGTTCACCAACGCCGACTTCCAGATCTGGTACGGCGACCCGGACAAAGACCATGGCAACGCCACCCTTGAGGGCGGTGATGTGATGCCGATCGGCAACGGCGTGGTGTTGATCGGTATGGGCGAACGCTCGTCGCGCCAAGCCATTGCGCAACTGGCGGTGAACCTGTTCAAAAACAAGGCCGTCGAGAAAGTGATCGTCGCCGGCCTGCCGAAATCCCGCGCGGCGATGCACCTGGACACCGTGTTCAGCTTCTGCGATCGCGACCTCGTCACGATCTTCCCGGAAGTGGTGAACCAGATTGTCGCCTTCACCCTGCGCCCCGATGAAAGCAAGGCCGGTGGCATCGACATCCGTCGCGAAGAAACCAACTTCCTCGATACCGTGGCCCAGGCCCTGAACCTCAAAGCTTTGCGCGTGGTGGAAACCGGCGGCAACAGCTTCGCCGCCGAACGCGAGCAATGGGACGACGGCAACAACGTAGTGGCCGTGGAACCGGGCGTGGTCATCGGCTATGACCGCAACACCTACACCAACACCCTGCTGCGCAAGGCCGGTGTGGAGGTCATCACCATCAGCGCCGGCGAACTCGGCCGGGGACGGGGCGGCGGCCATTGCATGACCTGCCCGATCATCCGCGACCCGATTGACTACTAACCTGTTCACCTTAGGAGATCCAAAATGGCGTTCAATATCCATAACCGCAATCTGCTGAGCCTGGAACACCACACCCCTCGCGAATTGCGCTACCTGCTCGACCTGTCCCGCGACCTCAAGCGTGCCAAGTACACCGGCACCGAACAGCAGCATCTCAAGGGCAACAACATCGCGCTGATCTTCGAAAAGACCTCGACCCGCACCCGCTGTGCGTTCGAAGTTGCAGCCTATGACCAGGGCGCCAACGTCACCTACATCGACCCGAACTCTTCGCAGATCGGCCACAAGGAAAGCATGAAGGACACCGCCCGTGTGCTCGGGCGCATGTACGATGCCATCGAGTACCGTGGCTTCAAGCAGGAAATCGTTGAGGAACTGGCCAAGTTCGCCGGTGTGCCGGTGTTCAACGGCCTGACCGACGAATACCACCCAACGCAAATGATCGCCGACGTGCTGACCATGCGCGAACACGCCGACAAGCCGATCCACGAGATCAGCTACGCCTATCTCGGCGATGCGCGTAACAACATGGGCAACTCGCTGCTGCTGATCGGCGCCAAGCTCGGCATGGACGTGCGCATCTGCGCGCCGAAAGCCCTGTGGCCGGCGGACGACCTGGTGGCTCGCTGCAAGCAATACGCAGAAGAAAGCGGCGCGCGCATCACCCTCACCGAAGACCCGAAAGCCGCCGTCAAGGGCGTGGACTTCATCCATACCGACGTGTGGGTGTCGATGGGCGAGCCGGTCGAAGCCTGGGCCGAGCGCATCCAGCAACTGCTGCCGTATCAGGTCAACGCCGAACTGATGAAAGCCACCGGCAACCCGCGCACCAAGTTCATGCACTGCCTGCCGGCGTTCCACAACAGTGATACCAAGATCGGCAAGCAGATTGCCGAACAGTACCCGCACCTGAAGAACGGCATCGAAGTGACCGATGACGTGTTCGAGTCGCCGGCCTGCATCGCATTCGAGCAAGCGGAAAACCGCATGCACACGATCAAGGCGATTCTGGTGTCGACGCTGGCGGATCTATAACGGCTCACTCGGCTCCCACTGACGGAACATACCCCCCTGTGGGAGCGAGCTTGCTCGCGATAGCGGAGTAACAGTCAACAAATGTGTTGAATGTGAAAGAGTCATCGCGAGCAAGCTCGCTCCCACATTGATCGGGTTCCCACCGGGAGACAGAGTGCCTGCAACCTTTTTACTAGAAGGACTGCACCATGCGCATCGTCGTAGCTCTTGGCGGTAATGCCCTGCTCCGCCGCGGCGAACCGATGACCGCTGACAACCAGCGCGTCAACATCCGGATCGCCACCGAACAGATCGCCAGGATCCATCCCGGCAACCAACTGGTCATCGCCCACGGCAATGGCCCGCAAGTTGGCCTGCTGTCATTGCAAGCGGCGGCCTACACCTCCGTCACCCCTTACCCGCTGGACGTGCTCGGTGCCGAAACCGAAGGCATGATCGGCTACATCATCGAACAGGAACTGGGCAACCTGCTGGACTTCGAAGTGCCCTTTGCGACCTTGCTGACCCAGGTCGAAGTCGATGCCAATGACCCGGCCTTCAAGAACCCCACCAAGCCCATCGGCCCGGTCTACAGCAAGGCCGATGCGGAAAAACTCGCTGCTGAAAAAGGCTGGACCATTGCCCCGGACGGCGACAAATATCGCCGCGTGGTTGCCAGCCCGAAACCGAAACGCATCTTCGAAATCCGTCCGATCAAATGGCTGCTGGAAAAAAGCAGCATCGTGATCTGCGCCGGCGGCGGCGGCATTCCGACCATGTATACCTCGCCCGGCAAACTCGAAGGCGTCGAAGCGGTCATCGACAAAGACCTGTGCTCGGCACTGCTGGCCGAACAGCTTGAAGCCGATCTGCTGGTGATCGCCACCGACGTCAACGCCGCCTTCATCGATTTTGGCAAACCCACGCAGAAAGCCATTGCCCAGGCACACCCCGACGAAATGGAAAAACTCGGCTTCGCCGCCGGCTCCATGGGACCGAAGGTGCAGGCAGCCTGCGAATTCGCGCGCCATACTGGAAAAGTGGCGGTGATCGGCTCGCTCGCGGACATCGAAGCGATCGTCCAGGGCAAGGCCGGCACACGCATCAGTACGGCGACACCGGGCATCAGCTATCAGTAAACAAAACTGCGGGGCCGGCCTGAGGCCTGCCCTGATTCAAGACCTTTTGAAGGAGAGTCAACAATGGCAACGTTCGAGCCGGGTCACCTGCACATCGAGCGACACGCGCTGAACAAGGACGACGTCAGCTACAACATCTACCTCGACTATGAAGTCAGCCAGGATCCCAAGGAAGGCAAAGGGATGCTGTTCAAAATGCACGGCAGCATTCAGAACAAAGACATGAGCGAGTCGTTCTTCCTGCCCAAGGACATGGCCTACAACTTCGCCAGCAACGTCACCAAGATTGCCGAGAAGTACGGTGTCCCGAAAACCCATAGCAACATCGGTTCGGTGCACAAACATTACGACGCCATGTTCGAAGATGTGCGGGTGCAGCTGAACATGAAATCGGGCGACCCGGTCAAACCCGAGCACCTGGAATAACCCCGGATTCTGTGAACACCACCGATCACTGTGGGAGCGAGCTTGCTCGCGATAGCGGCCTGTCATCCAACATTGATGTTGACTGACACACTGCCATCGCGAGCAAGCTCGCTCCCACAGGGGATAATGTCGTCCTGAATATCGGCGGCACATTTCACCATTAGCCCGCCCCAAGGCATACTTGCCACCCTCCGCACTGCAGAACCCAAGACCGCCCCATGCGTATCCACGTCAGCTTCATCGACCGCGTCGGTATCACCCAGGAAGTCCTGGCCCTGCTCGGCGGGCGCAATCTGAACCTGGATGCGGTGGAAATGGTCCCGCCCAATGTTTATATCGACGCCCCGACCCTGAGCGCGCAAGTGCTCGAGGAACTGCGCGATGCCCTGTTCAGCGTGCGTGGCGTGCAAGCGGTGACGGTGGTCGACATCCTGCCCGGCCAGCGCCGGCACTTGCAGCTCGACGCCTTGCTGGCAGCCATGACCGACCCGGTGCTGGCACTGGACAGCGACGGCAAGGTGCTGCTGGCCAACCCGGCCCTCATCGCCCTGTACGGCCGCGAACCGGACGGTGAAAGCGTGGCCGAGCTGTTTGCCGACCCGGCCTTGCTCGACGCCCTGCTCGAACACGGCTTTCGCCTGCCGCTGCGGGAAATCACCGTCAACGGCCAGACCTTATTGCTCGACGCCACACCGATCACCGACGCCGGCGCCCTGCTGACCCTGTATCAACCGAACCGCATCGGCGAACGCCTTTCCGCGCTGCACCATGACCACGCCGAAGGTTTCGACGCACTGCTCGGCGAGTCCCCGGTGATCCGCACCCTCAAGGCGCGCGCCCAGCGGGTGGCGGCCCTCGATGCACCGCTGCTGATCCAGGGCGAAACCGGCACCGGCAAGGAACTGGTGGCCCGGGCCTGCCACGCCATCAGCGCCCGGCACAGTTCACCGTTTCTGGCGTTGAATTGCGCGGCATTGCCAGAGAACCTCGCCGAAAGCGAACTGTTCGGCTACGCCCCCGGCGCTTTCACCGGCGCGCAGCGAGGCGGTAAGCCAGGACTGATGGAACTGGCCAACCAGGGCACGGTGTTTCTCGATGAAATCGGCGAGATGTCGCCGTACTTGCAGGCCAAATTGCTGCGTTTCCTCAACGACGGCAGTTTTCGCCGGGTCGGCGGTGACCGTGAGGTCAAGGTCAACGTACGGATCCTCAGCGCGACCCACCGCGACCTGGAAAAAATGGTCAGCGAAGGCCTGTTCCGCGAAGACCTGTTCTATCGCCTCAACGTCCTCAACGTTGAAGTGCCTCCCCTGCGCGAGCGCGGCCAGGACATCCTGCTGCTGGCCCGCTATTTCATGCAGCAGGCCTGCGCGCAGATCCAGCGCCCGATCTGTCGCCTGGCGCCGGGCACTTATCCGGCGCTGCTGGGCAACCGCTGGCCGGGCAACGTGCGGCAATTGCAGAACGTGATCTTCCGCGCCGCGGCGATTTGCGAAAGCAGCCTAGTGGACATTGGCGACCTCGACATCGCCGGCACCTCGGTAGCGCGCCAGAACGACCATGACGTCGACAGCCTGGAACAGGCCATGGACGAGTTCGAGAAAACCCTGCTGGAAAAGCTCTACATCAGCTATCCCTCGACCCGGCAACTGGCGACCCGCCTGCAAACCTCCCACACCGCGATTGCCCATCGGTTGCGCAAGTACGGCATTCCCGGCAAGGCCTGAGGCCTCAATGTCCAATCCACCGCAGATCCCTGTGGGAGCGAGCTTGCTCCGGGCGGCGTTCCGACGATGGCGTCAGAACTTCAACATTGATGGTGACTGACCCACCGCTATCGCGAGCAAGCTCGCTCCCACAGGTTTTGTGTCCAGCATGAAACCGCGCCAAAAACGACCTCCATCTGTACTGAAAGCGCTACAGCGGAACGATATCGCTACACCCCTCTCCGGTCACGGCTGTGCAAGGCTTTGATCCACCTCGGCTTTCATCCTAGACATATGCCGTATCGATTTCGCTACAACGATTGAATTTCAGCCTTTGTCAAAACCACCTAAATCATTGATCAATAACAATAAAAACAACGTTGGCCGTGTTCTTGCTATGTACTCCCCCATAACCCGGGCATCGCCCAAGCATTCAATCGCGTCCACCAGACGAGTCTGGCCCCTTAGGAGTTTCCATGAGCGAGTTGCGTTTTACTGAAGATCACGAATGGCTGCGCACCGAAGCTGACGGCAGCGTCACAGTCGGCATCACCGCTTTCGCACAGAACGCCCTGGGCGACGTGGTTTTCGTTCAACTGCCTGAGCTGCAGTCCTACGACAAAGGCGCCGAAGCCGCCACCGTGGAATCGGTCAAGGCTGCCAGCGGCGTGTACATGCCGCTGGACGGCGAAGTGCTGGAAGTGAACCCGGCGCTCGACAGCAGCCCTGAACTGGTCAACGAAGATCCGCTGGGCGAAGGCTGGTTCTTCCGCTTTAAACCAAGCGACGCCACCGCTGTCGGCCAACTGCTGGATCAGGACGCCTACGACCGCCTGATCAAAGCCCAAGCCTGAGGAGCACCGACATGACTCAAATAAATCTGACCACCGCCAACGAATTCATCGCCCGTCACATCGGCCCGCGCGCCGGTGACGAGCAAGCCATGCTCAACAGCCTCGGCTTCGACTCCCTGGAAGCCCTGAGCGCCAGCGTGATTCCCGACAGCATCAAGGGCACCAGCGTCCTCGGCCTGGAAGACGGTTTGAGCGAAGCCGATGCCCTGGCCTTGATCAAGTCCATCGCGACTAAAAACCAGCTGTTCAAGACCTTCATCGGCCAGGGCTACTACGGCACCCACACGCCGTCGCCGATCCTGCGCAACCTGCTCGAAAACCCGGCCTGGTACACCGCCTACACCCCGTACCAGCCAGAAATCTCCCAAGGCCGTCTCGAAGCGCTGCTGAACTTCCAGACCCTGATCAGCGACCTCACCGGCCTGCCGATCGCCAATGCCTCGCTGCTGGACGAAGCCACCGCCGCTGCCGAAGCCATGACCTTCTGCAAACGCCTGAGCAAGAACAAGGGCAGCCACGCCTTCTTCGCCTCCGTGCATTGCCACCCGCAGACCCTCGACGTACTGCGCACCCGTGCCGAGCCCCTGGGCATCGACGTGGTGGTTGGCGACGAGCGCGAACTGACTGACGTGACGCCGTTCTTCGGCGCACTGCTGCAATACCCGGCGAGCAACGGTGACGTGTTCGATTACCGCGAGCTGACCGAACGCTTCCACGCCGCCAATGCCCTCGTTGCCGTGGCTGCCGACCTGCTGGCCCTGACCGTGCTGACCGCGCCGGGCGAATTCGGCGCCGACGTGGCCATCGGCAGCGCACAGCGCTTCGGCGTGCCGCTGGGCTTCGGTGGCCCGCACGCGGCGTACTTCTCCACCAAGGACGCGTTCAAGCGTGACATGCCGGGCCGCCTGGTCGGTGTTTCCGTAGACCGTTTCGGCAACCCGGCCCTGCGCCTGGCCATGCAGACCCGCGAGCAACACATCCGTCGCGAGAAAGCCACCAGCAACATCTGCACCGCGCAAGTGCTGCTGGCCAACATCGCCAGCATGTACGCCGTGTACCACGGTCCAAAAGGCCTGACGCAAATCGCCAATCGCGTGCATCACCTGACTGCGATCCTGGCCAAAGGCTTGAGCGCATTGGGCCTGAGCGTCGAGCAAGCGAGCTTCTTCGACACCCTGACCGTGAAGACCGGCGCGCAAACCGCCGCCCTGCACGACAAGGCGCACGCCCAGCGCATCAACCTGCGCGTGGTCGATGGTGAGCGCCTGGGCCTGTCCCTGGACGAAACCACCACTCAGGCCGACGTTGAAACCCTGTGGAGCCTGCTGTCCGACGGCAAGGCCCTGCCGGACTTCGCCGCCCTCGCCGCCTCGGTGCAGAGCGCCATCCCGGCCACGCTGGTGCGCCAGTCGCCGATCCTCAGCCACCCGGTGTTCAACCGCTATCACTCGGAAACCGAGCTGATGCGTTACCTGCGCAAACTGGCGGACAAGGACCTGGCGCTGGACCGCACCATGATCCCGCTGGGTTCGTGCACCATGAAACTCAACGCCGCCAGCGAAATGATCCCGGTGACCTGGGCCGAGTTCGGTGCCCTGCACCCGTTCGCCCCGGCCGAGCAAAGCGCCGGCTACCAGCAATTGACCGACGAGCTGGAAGCGATGCTCTGCGCCGCCACCGGTTATGACTCGGTTTCGCTGCAACCGAACGCCGGCTCCCAGGGTGAATACGCAGGTCTGCTGGCGATCCGTGCCTACCACCAGAGCCGTGGCGAAGACCGTCGCGACATCTGCCTGATCCCGTCGTCGGCCCACGGCACCAACCCGGCCACCGCACAAATGGCCGGCATGCGTGTGGTCGTCACCGCCTGCGATGCCCGTGGCAACGTCGACATCGAAGACCTGCGCGCCAAGGCTATCGAGCACCGCGAACACCTCGCCGCGCTGATGATCACCTACCCGTCGACCCACGGTGTGTTCGAAGAAGGCATCCGCGAAATCTGCGGCATCGTTCATGACAACGGCGGCCAGGTGTACATCGACGGCGCCAACATGAACGCCATGGTCGGCCTCTGCGCCCCGGGCAAGTTCGGCGGCGACGTTTCGCACCTGAACCTGCACAAGACCTTCTGCATCCCCCACGGCGGTGGCGGCCCGGGCGTCGGCCCGATCGGTGTGAAATCGCACCTGGCGCCATTCCTGCCGGGCCACGCACAGATGGAGCGCAAGGAAGGCGCCGTTTGCGCGGCACCGTTCGGCAGCGCAAGCATTCTGCCGATCACCTGGATGTACATTCGTATGATGGGTGGCGCGGGCCTCAAGCGTGCTTCGCAGCTGGCGATCCTCAATGCCAACTACATCTCCCGTCGCCTCGAAGAGCACTACCCGGTTCTGTACACCGGCAGCAACGGTCTGGTGGCGCATGAGTGCATCCTCGACCTGCGCCCACTGAAAGACAGCAGCGGCATCAGCGTCGATGACGTCGCCAAGCGCCTGATCGACTTCGGTTTCCACGCGCCGACCATGTCGTTCCCGGTGGCCGGCACGCTGATGATCGAGCCGACCGAAAGCGAATCCAAGGAAGAACTGGACCGTTTCTGCGACGCCATGATCCGCATCCGCGAAGAAGTCCGCGCAGTGGAAAACGGCACCCTGGACAAGGACGACAACCCGCTGAAAAACGCCCCGCACACCGCCAAGGAACTGGTCGGCGAGTGGTCTCACCCGTACAGCCGTGAGCAAGCGGTGTACCCGGTTGCGTCGCTGATCGAAGGCAAGTACTGGCCGCCGGTCGGTCGCGTCGACAACGTGTTCGGCGACCGCAACCTGGTCTGCGCCTGCCCGTCGATCGAAAGCTACGCTTAAACGAAAGAGGGGGCGGGTTTACTCGCCCCCTCTTTCAGATACACCGCAATACCCTGTAGGAGCTGCCGCAGGCTGCGATCTTTTGATCTTGATCTTGAAAAAACAGGATCAAAAGATCGCAGCCTGCGGCAGCTCCTACGCAAAGCATCTCCCGTGATACGCCTATAACAAGAAACCGGAGAACCACCATGTCGTTAAGCGTGTTCGACCTGTTCAAGATTGGCATCGGCCCCTCCAGCTCCCACACCGTCGGCCCGATGCGCGCCGCTGTGCGTTTCGTCGAAGGCCTGCGTCGTGAAGGGCTGCTGACGGCCACCACCTGCGTCAAGGTCGAGCTGTACGGCTCGCTCGGCGCCACCGGCAAAGGCCACGGCAGTGACAAGGCTGTGTTGCTGGGCCTGGAAGGTGAACACCCGGACACCGTGGATACGGAAACCGTCGCCGCGCGCCTGCAAGAAATCCGCAGCAACGGACGCTTGAACCTGCTCGGCGAACACAGCATTGCGTTCAACGAGAAAGAACACCTGGCGATGATTCGCAAACCGTTGGCGTATCACCCCAACGGCATGATTTTCCGCGCCTTCGACGCAGCCGGCCTGCAAGTCCGCAGCCGCGAGTACTACTCGGTCGGCGGCGGTTTTGTGGTCGATGAGGACGCCGCCGGCGCCGATCGCATCGTCGAAGACGCCACTCCCCTGACCTTTCCGTTCAAAAGTGCCAAGGATCTTCTCGGTCATTGCGTCAAATACGGGCTGTCGATCAGCCAGGTGATGCTGACCAACGAAAGCGCCTGGCGCCCGGAAGCGGAAACCCGCGCCGGCCTGCTGAACATCTGGCAAGTGATGCAGGACTGCGTCGCCGCCGGATGCCGTAATGAAGGCATCCTGCCCGGCGGGCTGAAGGTCAAGCGCCGGGCCGCCGCGCTGCATCGGCAGTTGTGCAAGAACCCGGAATCGTCGTTGCGCGACCCGCTGTCGGTGCTCGACTGGGTCAACCTGTACGCCCTGGCGGTCAATGAAGAAAACGCCAATGGCGGGCGCGTGGTCACCGCCCCCACCAACGGCGCGGCCGGGATCATTCCAGCGGTGCTGCATTACTACATGCGCTTTATCCCGGGTTCCAATGACGACGGCGTGGTGCGTTTTCTGCTCACTGCCGCGGCCATCGGCATTCTGTACAAGGAAAACGCTTCGATCTCCGGCGCCGAAGTCGGCTGCCAGGGCGAAGTCGGCGTTGCCTGCTCGATGGCCGCCGGTGCCTTGTGCGAAGTGCTTGGCGGCACTGTGCAACAAGTGGAGAACGCCGCGGAAATCGGCATGGAACACAACCTCGGACTGACCTGCGACCCGATTGGCGGGCTGGTGCAAGTGCCTTGCATCGAGCGCAACGCCATGGGCTCGGTCAAGGCCATCAATGCCGTGCGCATGGCCCTGCGCGGCGACGGGCAACACTTCGTTTCCCTCGACAAGGTCATTCGCACCATGCGCCAGACCGGCGCCGACATGAAAAGCAAATACAAGGAAACCGCCCGTGGCGGTTTGGCGGTCAACATTATCGAGTGCTGATGTGCGCTCATCTGCACCCTTCTTCAGGAGCTGAATATGTCCACCGAACAACTGTTGAAAACCCCGTTGCACGCACTGCACATCGAACTCGGCGCGCGCATGGTGCCGTTCGCCGGCTACGACATGCCCGTGCAGTACCCGCTGGGCGTGATGAAAGAACACCAGCACACCCGCGACCAGGCCGGGCTGTTCGATGTCTCGCACATGGGCCAGATTCGCCTGACCGGCGCCAATGCCGCCAAGGCCCTGGAAACCCTGGTGCCGGTGGACATCATCGACCTGCCGGTGGGCATGCAGCGCTACGCGATGTTCACCAATGCGACCGGCGGCATTCTCGACGACCTGATGGTCGCCAACCTGGGCAACGACGAACTGTTCCTGGTGGTCAACGCCGCCTGCAAGGACCAGGACCTGGCCCACCTGCGCAAGCACATTGGCGACCAGTGCACGATCGAGCCGCTGTTCGAAGAGCGCGCCCTGCTCGCCTTGCAAGGCCCGGCTGCAGTGACCGTGCTGGCACGCCTGGCACCTACAGTTGCGAAGATGACCTTCATGCAGTTCGCCCGCGCGAAGCTGCTGGGCGTGGACTGCTTTGTCAGCCGTTCGGGTTACACCGGTGAAGACGGTTTCGAAATTTCCGTACCCGCCGCGAACGCCGAAGCCCTGGCTCGCGCACTGCTCGCTGAGGCCGAAGTGGCCGCCATCGGCCTTGGCGCCCGCGACTCCCTGCGCCTGGAAGCGGGTTTGTGCCTGTACGGCCACGACATGAACACCGACACCACCCCAATCGAGGCAAGCCTGCTGTGGGCGATCTCCAAGCCACGTCGCACTGATGGCGCACGGGCCGGTGGCTTCCCTGGCGCCGAAACCGTATTCGCCCAGCAACAGGCAGGCGTGAACCGCAAACGTGTGGGTTTGTTACCACAGGAACGTACACCCGTGCGTGAAGGCGCCGAGATCGTCAACGAAGCCGGCGACATCATCGGTAGCGTCTGCAGCGGCGGTTTCGGGCCAACCCTGGGCGGGCCGCTGGCCATGGGTTATGTCGACAGCGCTTATATCGCACTGGACACACAGGTCTGGGCGATCGTTCGTGGGAAAAAGGTGCCTTTGCTTGTAAGCAAAATGCCATTTGTTCCACAACGCTACTATCGCGGCTGATTGAATGTTCCTATAAGTAACGCGGTTGCGTTAACGGTGCACTAATGTGTAACGCAACCGCCATATAACAGTGCATCGTTTGGCTATAAGCTTCGATTATGAACTTTGCTTATAACGATCGAAAACAACTGAACAAGACCAGGGAATAAGCCCCCGCTAGTGGACTTACTTTGCCATCAACCTGAGGAAATACGGGGCCTTCACAGGGCTTGTTTTTTCTCCCGTAGTTGGCGTAGAGTTTGTTCACTGTGTTTGCATGGGTCGCTTGGAATCGTGACCTGGGCAGTAGCCTACAAGTTAGCTACATCCCGTTCGACGTCTTCTTACTCTCCTGCAACCAGCCCCAGTACTCTTTCATGAGAAGGAGACTGTCATTAATTTTTGCGTCAAAGGAAATAAGAAATGTCCCAACGTCAGAGCGGTACCGTCAAGTGGTTTAACGACGAGAAAGGTTTTGGTTTTATCACTCCTGAAAGCGGTCCGGATCTGTTCGTGCATTTCCGCGCTATCCAGGGCAACGGCTTCAAGAGCCTGAAAGAAGGCCAGAAAGTGACTTTCATCGCCGTGCAGGGCCAGAAAGGCATGCAGGCTGACGAAGTACAAGCAGAAGCCTAATCTTCTGTAACGAAAAAGCCCCTGATGCTGACATCAGGGGCTTTTTTGTGCGCGTAAATCCGTAAAATGGCTTCTTTTTTCGCCGAGAGCCTGCCATGTCGAAACACCTGCTTACTCCCCAGGGCGACTTTCCTGCCGCTGGCCTGGGTCGTCGCCTGGCAGCCATGTTCTATGATTTCCTGCTGTGTACCGCCCTGCTGATCGTCACCAGCGGCATCTACAAGATGATCCAGATGGCGATCATCGGCGAAGAAAGGATGCGCACCCTGACCGAAGCGGGTGCGCTGGACGGCGATCCCCTGCTCTCGACGGTGCTGTTGTTCGTACTGTTCGGCTTCTTCGCCAAATTCTGGACCTGGTCCGGTCAGACGCTGGGCATGCAGGTCTGGTGCATCCGCGTGCAGAACGCCGATGGCTCATCCATCAGCCTGTGGCAGGCGTTGCTGCGCTTTGTCGTGTCGCTTGCTTCGGTGCTGTGTGTTGGTCTGGGATTCTTCTGGTCGTTGTTCGACAAACAGAAACGCAGTTGGCAGGACATGTATTCCAACACCCGGCTGGTGCGGATTCCGAAAAAAACCAAGTAATTGAACTGATCGAAAACCACTGTGGGAGCGAGCTTGCTCGCGATGGCGGCCTGACAGCAGACATTAGTGTCAACTGACACGCCCTCATCGCGAGCAAGCTCGCTCCCACAGTTTTTGCGGCTTACCTGAAAGATCTCAGGCGTTACCCGCGAGTTTCATCCGGGCTGCAGCAGTGAAATCAAGCATGCGCTTGAGCGGTCGGATCGCCTGAGGGATCAGCGCCGGGTCGACAAAGATCTCGTTCGCCCCTTCCTTCAACGCCTTGAGCGTGCGCTCAAGGGTGTTCATGGCCATCCACGGGCAATGTGCACAACTGCGGCACGCCGCGCCGTTACCTGCCGTCGGGGCTTCGATAAAGACCTTGTCCGGGCACAGCTGCTGCATCTTGTAGAAGATGCCGCGGTCGGTCGCCACGATCAGCGTCTTGTTCGGCAGGCTCTGTGCCGCCGCGATCAACTGACTGGTGGAACCCACGGCATCGGCCAGTTCAATCACCGATGTCGGCGACTCCGGGTGCACCAGGATCGCAGCATCCGGGTACAGCGCCTTCATGTCTTCAAGCTGCTTGGACTTGAACTCTTCGTGAACGATGCAGGCACCGTCCCACAGCAGCATGTCAGCACCGGTCTGGCGCTGGATGTAGGTCCCCAGGTGCTTGTCCGGGCCCCAGATGATGGTCTCGCCGTTGTCCATCAGGCTTTCGACGATTTCCAGCGCACAGCTTGAGGTCACCACCCAATCCGCTCGGGCCTTTACCGCAGCCGAAGTGTTGGCGTACACCACCACCGTGCGTTCCGGGTGTTGATCGCAGAACGCGGAAAATTCGTCCACCGGGCAACCCAGGTCGAGCGAACAGGTCGCTTCGAGCGTCGGCATCAGCACGCGTTTTTCGGGGTTGAGGATCTTGGCGGTCTCACCCATGAACTTCACGCCGGCGACGACCACGGTCTTGGCCGGATGGGCGTTGCCGAAACGGGCCATCTCCAGCGAGTCGGAGACACAGCCGCCCGTCTCTTCGGCCAGCGCCTGAATGACAGGGTCACAATAGAAGTGGGCCACCAGCACCGCGTCCTGAGCCTTGAGCTCGGCAGCGATGGCGGCACGGTAATAAGCCTCTTCATCGGCGGTCAGCGGCTTGGGCTGCTTGGCGTCGAGGTGGGCTTGAACCAGAAGGCGTTCGGAAATTTGCGTCATGTTCGCAAGACCTGCAGGCGCATTCGCGCGAAAGTCGAGTATACACCCGGCTCCGGACCCTACAGGGTACCGCCGGGAAAGTGAGTATTCATCAGGCACGGACAGCGTTGAAGCTGCGCAAGGCTACAGAATATCCGACGGATGCAAAAGATGATTCTGACCTGCGCAGCCTGGCGCATCGCTGAATTAAATCGCAGGCAGAAAAAAATCCGGAAATCCTCACATACTTGGGCCTCCTCGACGTCGATAACCCGTTGTCCTTAGACGGCATCAGCAACGCCCTGAGGAACGCTGTCCACGTAAAGTTCTCAGAAATGAGACCGTGCCCTGATGGGCTATGGCTTGAAGAAGAGCGGGGGCGTTTCTGCTGTGAAATACGCACGACATTTTCCACATGCGAGGCTCTTGCGACATGAGTAACGAGAATTCAGGCTCTTGCGCAAAAGCCGACCAGGAAACCAGACACTCGTTTTTGTACTTGTTTTTGACCATATTCATCCCCTTTGGCCTCGGGCATTTTGTGTCCTACCTGTTTCGCACGGTCAACGCCTTGATCTATGTGGATCTGGAGCGGGAACTGCACCTGCCCGCCAGCAGCCTGGGCCTGCTTACCGGTGTGTACTTTCTGACTTTCGCCGCAGCGCAGATTCCGCTGGGGGTCATGCTCGACCGCTACGGTCCGCGTAGCGTGCAGGCACCCATGCTGCTGTTCGCTGTGTTGGGCTCGCTGATTTTCAGCTTCTCCCATACGGAACTGGGCTTGATCATTGGTCGCGGCCTGATCGGCCTAGGTGTTGCTGGCTCGCTGATGAGTGCGATCAAAGCGTGTGCCATCTGGCTGCCTGCCGAACGCCTGCCGCTGAGTACAGCATGCCTGTTATCTGTGGGCGGCTTGGGCGCAATGGCGTCCACCACGCCGTTGCATGAACTGCTCAAGTGGATCTCATGGCGTGAAGCATTCTTGATTCTGGCGCTGCTGACTTTGTTCGTCTGCGTAGTCATTCATCGGAGCGTGCCGCGCACCTACAACCCCAAACACACCACTCTTGCCGAAATGTCCAAGGCAGTGGGAAGGCTTTACTCCTCCTGGGTATTTTGGCGACTGGCGTTGTACTCGGTGTTTGCCCATGCGATCTACATGTCGGTGCTGTCGCTATGGATGGGGCCGTGGCTACGCGATGTCGCACATTTGAACGAGTCCAGTATGGCCAACACCTTGCTCTGGGGCACCGTGGCGATGGTGGCAGGCTCGCTGGCCTTCGGCTCGTTCACCGACTACCTGCGGCGCTTTGGTGTGCAGCCGATCATGGTGTGCGGCGCCGGGGTTTCAATCTTCATCGTATTTCAATCACTGATGATCAGCGGACTACCCGTATCGCCGCTACTGATTGCTATGGGGTTCAGCTTCTTCGGCACTTCCACCACCATGAACTACGCGATCGTGGCTCAGTCGGTATCCCCTGAACTTGCCGGGCGGGTCAGTTCGTCGTTCAACCTGGTAGTGTTCGTATTGGCGTTCGTCTTGCAATGGTTGATGGGGGAAATCCTGAATCTGTGGCCAAGATCTGGACAAGGACATCCAGTGGAGGCTTATCAGTGGTCGCTGGGAGTGATGATCGCGTTGCAGGTACCAGGGGTGTTGTTGTGGCTGAGTTTTAAACCGTGGGAACTGAAAATCGCGGCGACGCGGTAAAACCGGGCAACCACTGATACCTTAGCGAAAGCCCCACCCTCCAGACCTGCCAGCACTGAATTTCAGGCAAAAAAAAACCCGGAAATCCTCACTTGCGTGGGCCTTCCGGATTTTCTAAACCGCCAAAAATGGTGGGTCGTGTGGGATTCGAACCTACGACCAATTGGTTAAAAGCCAACTGCTCTACCAACTGAGCTAACGACCCGCTGTGTGGTGGCGCGTATAATACTGATTTTTAAGGACTATTCAACACCTATTTTGAAATAAATCAAAAATAAGGGGTTGGATCGCTGATTCCGGCCGCCGCAAAGCCTTCTGCACGCAGTCGGCAGCTGTCGCACTTGCCGCAGGCACGACCGTTATCGTCGGCCTGATAGCAGGAAACGGTCAGACCATAATCCACGCCAAGCTTAACGCCGGCCTGGACGATCTGCGCCTTGCTGAGGTTTTGCAGCGGCGCCTGGATGCGGAAGCCATTGCCTTCCACGCCGGCCTTGGTTGCCAGGTTGGCCATGCGCTCGAACGACTCGATGAACTCGGGACGGCAGTCCGGGTAACCGGAGTAATCCACCGCATTGACACCGATGAAGATGTCACGTGCGCCGAGTACTTCAGCCCAGCCCAGGGCCAGGGACAGGAACACCGTGTTACGCGCAGGCACGTAAGTCACCGGAATGCCCTCACCCAACTCTTCCGGAATATCGATGCTGCTGTCGGTCAGCGCCGAGCCGCCCATGCCGTTCAGGTTCAGACCGATCACCTTGTGCTCGACCACACCCAGGTCCCGCGCCACACGCTCGGCGGCGTGCAGTTCGGCGTGAGAGCGCTGACCGTAGTCAAAGCTCATGGTGTAGCAGCTGTAGCCTTCGGCGCGCGCCATGGCCACGACGGTCGCCGAGTCCAGGCCACCGGACAGCAGGATGACCGCACGTTTTTCAGCAGTGTTCAGTTGTTCAGTCATTTCAGCGCCCCGGCTCGTCATTCCATAGATATTTATGCAGCTGCAATTGCAAACGCACTGGCAGATTGTCCGCCACCACCCAGTCCGCCAGGTCCCGGGCATTGAGATCATGGTGACTTGGCGAGAACAGGACTTCGCCGGCACGCAGGTTAAGACCGTACTGGATCAGCTTGGAAACGGACCAGTCATAGTCCTCCCGCGAGCAGATGACAAACTTCACCTGATCGTTGGGCGTGAGCAGCTCAATGTTTTCGTAGCGATTGCGGTGTGCTTCCTTCGAACCCGGGGTTTTCAGATCGACAACGCGACTGACCCGGGAATCTACTGCCGAGATATCGATAGAGCCACTGGTTTCCAGTGACACTTCGTAACCGGCGTCACACAGGCGCTTGAGCAAGGGAATGGCGTTGGGTTGCGCCAGCGGCTCGCCGCCCGTGACACAGACGTATCGCGGACGAAAACCGGCGACCTGCTCGAGGATATCGTCGAGGGTGCGGATGGTCCCACCGGTGAACGCGTAGGCGCTGTCGCAGTATTGGCAACGCAACGGACAACCGGTCAGGCGCACAAAAACAGTGGGCAGCCCGGCAGTCCGAGTCTCACCCTGCAACGAGTAGAAAACTTCGGTGATTCTCAATGTGTCTTGCATAGTCGCCACGGGCGTAACAGCTAAACAGGCTGTCCGCCTCCGTCAGGCACTTCAAGGAACCCCGGCAATGCGCAGATCCCAAAAAGCGTGTTTCAGAAAAAGGGTGTGAATTCTAACGAAAAAACCCGCGACAAGCGCGGGTTTCTTTGAAGCGGGTCAAGCCGGCTTACATTTTTTGCAGATCGCGCTGGGCCAATTGAGCAGCGGAAGTACCCGGATATTGGGAAACCACCTGCTGCAAAATGCCCTTGACCCGGTCGGTATGACCCAGGCGACGCTCTACATCAGCGAGCTTGTACAGCGAGTCCGGCACTTTGGCGTGCTTGGGATACAGCTGCGAAACCTTGGCAAATGCCTGACCTGCACCTTGCAGATCGCCCTTGGCCAGGTTCACTTCGCCCAACCAGTACTGGGCATTGCCCGCATACTGGCTGTTCGGGTATTTGCGCAGGAATGCGGCGAAAGCCTGGCTGGCCTTGTCGAAATCCTTGGCCTTGATCAGGTCGAAGGCAGCATCGTAATAGAGCTTTTCCTTCGCCGGATCTGCCGGCTCGCCACCTGCGGCAGGTGCTTGAGCGGCGGCTGCGCCAGCTGCTGCACCTGCGGCTGCACCGGGGGCATTCAAATCACCACCGGTGGAAGAATTCTGAGGATTCGCGGCTGGTGCAACGCCGGTTCCTATGCGCCGATCAAGATCCTGGTATCGCTCCAGGTTTTCCTGCTTCATGCGCGCTACATCATTTTGCAGAACTTCAATCGCACCTTGCTGGCGCTCGATCTGTTGCTGCATTGATTGCAGTTGGTTGAACAGCTCGCCCTGTGCCGAGACAGGGGCCGAAACCCCTCCCCCGGCATAGGCGCCGTTCGTACCGTAACCCGCAGGCGGATAACTGCTCCCGCTATTGTTATAGCCGGAGTTGTCCTCGACCACAGGAACCGCAGCCCACACCGCAAACGGTGCGAGGCTGAGAGCCAAAACAGTTACAGCACGACGGCACGTTCGCATGACGAATTACTTACGCAGTTCGACGCGACGGTTTTGAGCCCAGGACTGCTCGTCGTTGCCGGTAGCAACTGGACGCTCTTCGCCGTAGGAAACCAGTTCCAGCTGAGCTGGGGAAACGCCTTGCAGTACCAGGTAGCGCTGAACGGCTTTCGCACGACGCTCGCCCAGAGCCATGTTGTACTCACGAGTACCACGTTCGTCGGTGTTGCCTTCCAGAACAACGCGAGCGCCGTTTGCTTTCAGGTCTTTGGCGTGAACGTCCAGAGCGCGCATGGCTTCTGGCTTCAGGTCCGAACTGTCGTATTCGAAGTAGAAAGTGGTGATAGCGCGCAGTGCAGCTTCTTCGCTCAGGGAGCCGTCAACTGCACCAGTGTTTGCGCCGTAACCAGCGTTTGGATCTACCGCGCCTTCACCGGCATTGTCGCCGCCTTTGGACGAGCAACCTACAGCTACAGCCATGGCCAGTGCCAGCGCAGCAAATTTACCAAACTTCAGCATTTCCATCGTGAAACTCCTAATGAACCCCAGTGTGTTAAGTACAACGTATAGCGCCGCGTCAGTTCAGGTAAGGGGACCAGGAAGGTTCTCTGACTTCGCCTTGTGCGGTAGGAAGCGGGAGCCTTACGCGTCCATTGATGGACACGAGCATCAAGACTCCCCGGCCCTGCTGGCGGGTGGCGTAGATTACCATGGTGCCGTTGGGCGCGACAGTAGGCGACTCGTCCAGAGTGCTATCAGTGAGGATTTTTACACTACCGCGCTGCAAATCCTGGGCCGCCACCTTGAAATTGGTGAAGCCATCCTGACGGTGAATCATGACAAGCGTCTTTTCATCAGCCGACAGTTTAGGGTTGGCGTTGTAGTTACCGACGAAAGTCACGCGTTCGGCACCGCCACCACCGGCACTGGTCTTGTAGATCTGCGGCTTGCCGCCACGGTCGGACGTGAAGTAGATGGTCGAGCCATCCTTGCCCCAGAACGGTTCGGTGTTGATGCCAGGACCGTTGGTAACGCGGCTGATCTGACGCGAACCCAGGTTCATCACATAGATGTCCGGGTTGCCGTCTTTGGACAGCACGAACGCCAGGCGATTGCCGTCCGGCGACCAGGCTGGCGCGCCGTTCAGGCCTTCGAAGTTGGTGATCTGCTCACGGCGACCGGTGTCGATGTTCTGCATGAAGATGCGTGGACGCTTCTGCTCGAAGGAGACATAGGCGATGCGCTTGCCATCCGGTGCGAAACGCGGCGACAGGATCGGCTCGCGCGATTGCAGCAGGGTTACGGCGCGGGCACCGTCGTAGTCCGAACGTTGCAGGGTGTAGCGAGTGTTGTTCTCGGAGAAACGCTCGGCCGTTACGTACAGCAGGCGAGTCGAGAAGGCACCCTTGATACCCGTGAGTTTTTCGAACGACTGGTCAGAGATGTAGTGCGCCATGTCGCGTAACTGATCGACGCCGCCCGACACGCTGCCGGTCAGCACTTGCTGCTCCGTGGCGACGTTGAACAGTGCGTATTGCACCTGCAGGCGACCGCCCGCCGGCACAATGCTGCCGACCATGACGTACTGGGCACCCAGCGCCTTGAAGTCACGGAAGATGATTTCGCTGGCCTGGCTCGGCTGGCTGATCATGTTCTGCTTTGGAAGCGGCGAGTAGTAACCCGAGTTGCGCAGGTCGTTACCGATGATTTCCGCCATGTCGTCCGGCAGCACGCTACCGCCCTGGAAGCCGAACGGTACTACGGCGATCGGGGTCGCCCGATCGCTGCCACTGGTAACCAGAATGTTTTTCTCATCTGCCATCGCCATCCCTGCCATGCAGCAGATAACGACCAGCATTCCTCGAAGAAGGTTTCTCACAAGGCTAGATCCTCAGGTGTGAATGTCATCTTGAATGAACGATACGGAGCGAAATCACTCGGCTTCATTCCCTGCATTTCTGTCAAACGTCCAATATTCTTCACCGCTGCAACAGCCGAGGCGTCAAACGGACCGTCGCCACTGGACTTGGACACGCTGACCGAAGTCACCGTACCGTCCGGCAACATGCCGATTTGCAATACGACCGTCATGCCTTTGCGTGCCGAAGGTGGACGAGCCCAGCCTTCCGCTGCACGCGCACGAATCAGGTCATCGAAACTGCCGGCGACTTCGTCGCCCTGCTCATCGGCCAACGCCTGCTGACGCTGCGGCGTGTCGGAAAGCAAATCTGCCAGGGCCTGAGCCTTTTTGTCTTCGGCGGATTTACGTGCCGCGTCCTGCGATTTCTTCTTCGCAGCATCGGCAGTAGCTTTCTTCTTCGCTTCCTCGGCGACTTTCTTCTTCGCCTCTTCAGCTTCAGCTTTCTTCTTGGCGTCTTCCGCGGCTTTCTTCTTCGCGTCTTCGACGATCTTTTTCTTGGCTTCTTCAGCTGCCGCTTTCTTGGCCTCTTCTTCTGCAGCTTTCTTGGCTTCTTCTTCAGCTTTCTTCTTGGCTATATCAGCCAATTGTTTCTCTTCTGCCTTCTTGGCTTCCGCGGTTTTCTTCGCATCGTCGGCTTTTTTGGCTTCATCAGCCTTTTTCGCCTCGTCCGCTTTCTTCGCCTCGTCGGCCTTCTTGGCTTCTTCGGCCTTTTGAGCCGCCTCTTCTTTCTTTTGTTCCGCAGCCTTCACCGCTTCCTGCTCGACCTTTTTCTGTTCCATCTGCTCGACTTCGGTCTGACGCGCAGCAGATTTCTGCGCCTCACCGGCAATCTTCTGATTGGTCTGGGTGGTCGCCCGACTTTTCGATTTCAGCTGGTACAAGGTCGCCTGGACAATCGGCTTGGCCGGCGGCAGTTCCGGGGTAAAGGCAAAGCTGACGAACAGCATGCCGAACACCAGCACGTGCAAGCCAATCGCCCAGACACTAGGCCAGAAGTAGCTTTCCGAGGCGGACGGCTCTCGCTGTTGCTGCATCAGGGCGCCTCGGTAATCAAGCCAACATTACCGACCCCGGCCTTCTGCAACCCGCCCATGGCCCCCATGACGGAGCCGTAATCGACACTCTTGTCGCCGCGGATGAAGACCTGGGTACGCTTGCCGCCTTCGTTGCCGACGCGAATGATCTTGGTCACCGCGTCAGTCATCTGCGGCAGGGTCATGGCCCGATCCTGCTGCTTTTCGGTGTCGACTTCGCTGCCAAGGTTCCAGTAGTAGGTCTTGTCGGATTTGATGGAAATGGTCAGGACCTGGGTGTTGTTGTCCTGCGGCAAGGCTTCGCTGGAAACCTTGGGCAGATCAACTTTCACGCCCTGATTGAGCATCGGCGCGGTCACCATGAAGATCACCAGCAGCACCAACATCACGTCGATGTAAGGCACCACGTTCATCTCGGCGACCGGCTTGCGCTTTTTGCGAGCTCGAGCGATTAAAGCCATTGGAAATTACCTGCTTATTCTTCGCTGGTGTGCACTTTGCGGTGCAGGATCGCCTGGAACTCGTCGGCGAAGGTGTAGTAGCGGCCCAGCAGGGTTTCGCTGCGAGCAGCAAAACGGTTGTAAGCGATAACGGCTGGAATGGCGGCGAACAGACCGATCGCGGTGGCGATCAGTGCTTCGGCGATACCCGGGGCCACAGTGGCCAGGGTCGCTTGCTGGGCGGTCGCCAGACCGCGGAAGGAGTTCATGATCCCCCAGACCGTACCGAACAGACCGATGTACGGGCTGACGGAACCAACGGTGGCCAGGAAGGGCAGGCTCTGCTCGAGCTTTTCTTCTTCGCGGGAAATGGCAACGCGCATGGCACGCGCCACGCCTTCCATGACCGCTTCCGGGTCAACGCCTGGCTGCTGGCGCAGACGGGAGAATTCCTTGAAACCGGCACGGAAGATTTGCTCGACGCCCGAATCAGGGTCCGGATTGCTGCCGGCCTGACGGTACAGCTTGGACAGGTCGATACCTGACCAGAAGCGCTCTTCGAAGCTCTCCAGGGCACGTCGACCGGCGCGCAGCAGGTTGCTGCGCTGAAAGATCATGATCCATGAGGTCACCGATGCGGCTACCAGGATCAGCATTACCAGTTGCACCACGATACTGGCATTGCTGACCAGGCTCCACATGGAGGAATGGTCGACGACGTTAGCTTCCACGCTTTATCTCCTGCTTTGAGTGTGTACCCGCGCCGCTCACGTCGGCAAAGGCCGCTCGTAGAGCTTCGGGAATGGCCCGGGGTTTCAAACTTTCAGTGCGCACACAGGCCACCAGAAACTGCCCTTCGCAGAGCAGTGCATTATCCGTTGCCCGCCTGACCTGCTGCTTGAAGCGCAGGCTGGCACGGTTCAATTCGATTACTTCAGCGCTTACCAGCAGTTCGTCATCCAGTCGCGCCGGCGCGTGGTAGCGCGCTTCGCTGGAATGCACGACGAACAACAGGTCCTCCCCGGCAAGCTGCGATTGGGCAAAGCCCAGATCTCGTAGCCGCTCGGTTCGAGCCCGTTCCATAAACTTGAGGTAATTAACGTAATACACGATGCCGCCCGCATCGGTGTCCTCGTAATAAACGCGACAACGATGTGCGAAAGGCTCAAGCCCGTTTTGCGCGCGCATACTCTAGTGCTTACTCCTCAGGTTGCCAATCCGGCATGGCAACTGTTTTTCATTGTTCTGCGGCTTTCTCGTGAAAGTACGGTCCTGGGACCCTACATTGCCCGAAAAAATCAGCACGCAACGTTAATTAATCGTCAGCGGCATCGAGGAACTCGTCTACCACGGGCATTTCGCCCAATCGTGACGGAATGTTTAAACCGAAATGCAGGTAGGCATGCCGCGTCACCACCCGCCCCCGTGGCGTGCGCATGATGTAGCCCTGCTGGATCAGGTAAGGCTCCAGCACGTCTTCAATGGTGTGACGCTCTTCGCTGATGGCGGCGGCCAGGCTGTCGACCCCGACTGGCCCGCCGTCGAACTTCTCGATCATGGTCAACAACAGACGCCGGTCCTGGTGATCGAAGCCACGCTCGTCGACGTCCAGCAGGTTCAGCGCCAGGTCGGCAATCGGCTTGGTGATATGCCCCTTGGCGCGAACTTCGGCGAAGTCGCGCACACGGCGCAGCAAACGGTTGGCGATCCGTGGCGTGCCACGGGCACGGCGGGCGATTTCGAATGCACCTTCCGGGTCTAGCGGCAAACCGAGGATGCTGGCCGAACGACTGACAATCGTCGACAGGTCGGCGGTATTGTAGAACTCAAGACGCTGGACGATGCCGAAACGGTCTCGCAACGGATTGGTCAGCATCCCCGCCCGCGTTGTTGCGCCCACCAGGGTGAACGGCGGCAGGTCCAGCTTGATCGAACGCGCGGCCGGCCCCTCACCGATCATGATGTCGAGCTGGAAATCCTCCATGGCCGGGTACAGCACTTCTTCAACGATGGGCGACAGGCGATGGATTTCGTCGATAAACAGCACATCGTGAGGCTCAAGGTTGGTCAACAGCGCCGCCAGGTCACCGGGGCGCTCCAGCACCGGCCCCGAGGTGCTCTTGATCGATACGCCCATTTCCTGGGCGATGATGTTGGCGAGAGTGGTCTTGCCCAGGCCGGGCGGCCCGAAGATCAGCGTGTGATCCAGGGATTCGTTACGACCGCGAGCGGCCTGAATGAACAACTCCATCTGCTCGCGAACGGTCGGCTGGCCAATGTATTCGGCCAGGCTGACCGGGCGAATGGCGCGGTCCTGGACTTCTTCGCGCTCACGCGGGCTGTGCGTGGCAGCGATCAGACGATCAGCTTCAATCACTTAGATCATTCCCTTCAGGGCACGACGAATCATGTCTTCACTGCTCAAGTCTTTCTCTTTGATCGCAGACACCGCCTTGCTCGCTTCCTGTGGCTTGTAGCCCAGGGAAATCAAGGCGCTGACGGCGTCAGTCTCGGCAGTGTTCACCGGGGCCGGTCCATCCGGCTGGTTCGGCACCAGGGCGAACATGGCCGGCACGGTTTCCCAGGCCTTGAAGCGATCCTTGAGCTCCACCAGCAAGCGCTCGGCGGTTTTCTTGCCGACGCCCGGGACCTTGGTCAGCGCCGAAGTGTCCTGGGACTGTACGCAACGAACCAGTTCGTCGACTTCCAGGCTCGACATCAAGGCCAGGGCCAGTTTCGGCCCGACGCCGTTGAGGCGGATCAATTCGCGAAAAAAGTCGCGCTCACGCTTGCCGACAAAACCATAGAGTAACTGTGCGTCTTCGCGCACGACCAAATGGGTATGCAAGGTTAGCGGCTCACCGACCGACGGCAAGCGGTAAAGAGTCGTCATGGGCACTTCAAGTTCATAGCCCAGGCCATTTACATCCAGAATCAGATGGGGAGGCTGCTTCTCAGCCAGGGTGCCGCGCAAACGTCCAATCACGTTACAAATCCTTGAGCGTTGGCCAGCTCTGGGCCAGCGACTGATAGAGCGAGGGAATACCGCCGACAACCCAGGCGGAACGCCCTCACTCCATGAAAATGATTGCTGATGCTATCAGAGACGCAGGCGCCCGCCACGACTGCGTGCTGCTCCCAGCCCATGGGGCAACAGACTGGAACGGGTATGAGCGTGGCAGATGGCAATGGCCAGGGCGTCCGAGGCATCGATCTGGGGTTTGCTGGTCAATTTCAGCATGTGCATGACCATCATCTGCACTTGCTCTTTATTAGCCGCACCGGTGCCAACCACCGCTTGCTTGACCTGGGTCGCGGAGTATTCGGCAATTTCCAGGTTTTCTTCCGCGCCCGCCACAATGGCGGCACCGCGGGCCTGCCCCAATTTCAGGGCGGAGTCGGCGTTACGCGCCATGAAGACCTTTTCGATGCCCATGGTCACCGGATGGTACGTCTGAATGATCTCTCGCACGCCGCGATAGACAATCTGCAGACGCTCATGCAGCTCGCCGGCACCGGTGCGGATACAACCGGAGGCGACGTACTCACAGCCACGGCCGGTATCACGAACCACACCGTAACCGGTGATGCGCGAACCGGGATCGATACCAAGAATTAAAGTCATAACGCCTGCGGGTTAAGTAAAAGCACGATATTCAATACAACTAATAACAAATGTGGGAGCGAGCCTGCTCGCGAAAGCGGTTTCATATCCAGCAACGATGCTGCCTGAAAATCCGCATTCGCGAGCAGGCTCGCTCCCACAATGAATCCTGGTCGCCCTTAACCGAGCTGTGCGGCCACCGACTCCGGAATTTCCGCGTTGGAATAGACGTTTTGCACGTCATCCAGGTCCTCGAGCATGTCGATCAGCTTGAGGACTTTCTCGGCGCCTTCCAGATCGAGTTCGGCGCTGGTGGTCGGCAACATGACGATTTCCGCGTCGTCACCTTTGAAACCCGCCGCTTCCAGTGCGTTACGCACGGAATAGAACCCGGCAAACGAGGTGAAAACGTCGATCGAACCGTCTTCGTTGGTCACCACGTCATCAGCGTCAGCTTCCATGGCCGCTTCCATCAGTGCGTCTTCGTCAACGCCAGCCGCGAAGGAGATCTGCCCCTTGCGTTCGAACAGATAGGCCACCGAACCGTCAGTCCCCAGGTTACCACCGCACTTGCTGAACGCATGGCGAACAGCGGCTGCGGTGCGATTACGGTTGTCGGTCATGCATTCGACCATCACCGCCACGCCGCCCGGGCCGTAACCTTCGTAGGTCAGCTCGACCATGTCGTCGGTATCGGCGGCACCGGCACCACGGGCGACTGCCCGATCGATGATGTCGCGACTCATGTTCGCGCCAAGGGCCTTGTCCAACGCCAGGCGCAGACGCGGGTTGGAACCTGGATCACCGCCGCCCTGGCGGGCCGCGACAGTCAGCTCACGAATCCACTTGGTGAAAATCTTGCCTTTTTTGGCATCCTGACGTTCTTTGCGGTGCTTGATGTTCGCCCACTTGGAATGACCTGCCATAACTCGCTCCGAATTCTCTTTGAAACATTGCCCGCTGCGCTGCATTGCGCCGGCCGGCAAATAAAAATCTTGAACTGCTCTGCCTAAAAAGAAAAGGCGCATCCACAGATGCGCCCTTCAGGTCAGCCTTACTCGGCCTTAGGCGTTTCGCGCAGACGAATGTGCAGTTCGCGCAATGCCTTGGCGTCCACCTGGCCCGGTGCCTGAGTCATGACGTCTGCCGCGCTCTGGGTTTTCGGGAAGGCGATCACTTCACGGATCGACTGGGCGCCGGTCATCAGCATCACCAGACGGTCCAGGCCGAAGGCCAGACCACCGTGCGGCGGTGCACCGTATTTCAGGGCATCGAGCAGGAAGCCGAATTTCTCTTCCTGTTCCGCTTCGTTGATGCCCAGCAGACGGAACACCGACTGCTGCATCTCTTTACGGTGGATACGGATCGAACCGCCACCCAGCTCGGTACCATTCAATACCATGTCGTAGGCACGGGACAGAGCGCCAGCCGGGTTGGCTTCCAGCTCTTGCGGGGTGCACTTCGGTGCGGTGAACGGGTGGTGCAAGGCGGTGAAGCTGCCGTCGTCGTTTTCTTCGAACATCGGGAAGTCGACGACCCACATTGGTGCCCACTTGCAGGTCAGCAGGTCCAGGTCGTGACCCAGTTTGATCCGCAGCGCGCCCAGGGCTTCGCTGACGATCTTGGCCTTGTCGGCACCGAAGAACACGATGTCGCCGTCAACTGCACCAACACGATCCAGGATCACGTTGAGGTTGGCCTCAGGGATGTTTTTCACGATCGGCGATTGCAGACCGTCAACACCGGCAGCGCGCTCGTTGACCTTGATGTACGCCAGGCCCTTGGCACCGTAGATACCGACAAACTTGGTGTAATCGTCGATCTGCTTGCGCGGCATGCTCGCCCCGCCAGGTACGCGCAAGGCGGCGATGCGGCATTTCGGGTCGTTGGCCGGGCCGCTGAACACCTTGAAGTCGACTTCCTTGAGCTGATCGGCCACGTCCACCAGTTCCAGCGGGTTACGCAGGTCTGGCTTGTCGGAACCGTAGCGGCGCATGGCTTCTTCGAAGGTCATGTGCGGGAAATCGCCGAATTCCAGATCCAGCACTTCCTTGAACAGGTTGCGGATCATTTGCTCGGTCAGGCCCATGATCTCTTTTTCATCGAGGAAGCTGGTCTCGATGTCGATCTGGGTGAATTCCGGCTGACGGTCGGCCCGCAGGTCTTCGTCACGGAAGCACTTGGCGATCTGGTAGTAACGATCGAAGCCGGCCACCATCAGCAGTTGCTTGAACAGCTGCGGCGATTGCGGCAAGGCGAAGAACGAACCGGCGTGCGTGCGGCTCGGTACCAGGTAGTCACGCGCACCTTCAGGGGTGGCGCGGGTCAGGATCGGCGTTTCCACGTCAAGGAAGCCGTTCTCGTCCAGGAAGCGACGGATGCTGGTGGTCATGCGCGAACGCAGGCGTAGCTTCTCGGCCATTTCCGGGCGACGCAGGTCGAGGAAGCGATAGCGCAGGCGGGTTTCTTCGCCGACGTCGGAGAACTCGTTCAACGGGAACGGCGGGGTCTCCGATTCGTTCAGCACTTCCAGCTCGTAGCCCAGCACTTCGATCATGCCTGACGCCATGTTGGCGTTGGTCGCACCGGCCGGACGCAGGCGAACCTTGCCGGTGATCTTCACGACGTACTCGCTGCGCACGCGATCGGCTGCGGCGAAGGTTTCAGCGCGGTCCGGATCGAACACGACCTGGGCCAGACCATCACGATCACGGATATCGAGGAAAATCACCCCACCGTGGTCACGGCGACGATGGACCCATCCGCAAAGGGTAATTTCCTGGCCGTCCAGGCTTTCGTTCAGTTGGCCGCAATAATGGCTGCGCATCATGGTCGTGGTTTCACTTCTCGTAATTCGAAATTCGGTGGAGATCCTACAGCAGCCCCGCCTTTAAAAAAGTCGCCGGGTGATGCAAGAGCACGCGTGTCGTTCAACTCAGGTTCCAGACCTTAGTCAGCTTTGTCACCGCCGGCCAGGTTCTTCTTGGAACCGGTCTTGAAATCGGTTTCGTACCAACCCGTGCCGCTGAGGCGGAAGCCCGGCATGGACAGCAACTTTTTAAGCTCTGGCGCCTGACAGGCAGGGCAGTCGACCAGCGGTGCATCGCTGATCTTTTGAATGGCTTCCAACTGATGACCACAGGAAGCACATTGATAATCGTACATCGGCATGGAGTTGTCTCGGCGATCAGATTGCTACCGCACACGCAGGGTTTTGCGGCAAAGAGCGGGATTATATCCATTAAATGCGGCCTGTGCAGCCGTAAGACTGCACAGACCGACACTCTGCAGCTTTCGTCGCCCAGGCTAGGGCGTGACGACGCACCCCCCTTCCTTGAGGCTGTGCACGACGCAGACAACCCGCACCAATCCACTGAAGTTCCTTACCCCGCCGTGACGCAAGTGAACTTCGCGATCCACATGAGATAACAGGCTACTGACCGAGCAACCATTGGCCCGGGCCATCGCCCCCAAAATATCCCAATAAACCTGTTCAAGTCGCAAACAGGTTGCGAAGCCATTCAATCGTACGGAGCGGGACAAGGGCTGGGCCAACCCCATATCGAACTCGCGAACAAACGGATCGACCCTTACATCCCTGTGCGAACCGTATCGCCCTTCTTCTTGCCGTTCATAAACCATAACGCTGACACTCCTTTGCCATCCTGGTTTCGTTAAGAACAACTGTCTGTCGACATATAAAAACGCAGGTGCAGAGGTATAGCCAGACGACTTCCTGACCTTCGACGTAGGACAAGCCAACAACTCTTGGCAGATCCTGGAGAACGCCCTACTCCGGACAATTTCCCACGCAGTGAAGTGACGCCCCCTTCAGAAACACAGGATTGAATGATGTAGGAAAGAAGAGCGCGAACACTAAGAAACACCCACTGAAAGATTTAGCCAATCGGCTGCATCGACCGATTGCCCCCCTCCCTAAAGGTGACGAGCTTCATCCAACAGGCGCCCAACCTCTCTAGCAAGCCTGCCGTCGCATCACAGCCTTTGAACTTCGACCAACCCACGGCAAATTGCCTCAAACGAGCCGCCGGACGCCCTGATTTGAGTAGCCTGCGGCTTTGCTGTTAAATAGACAGCGTGTCGCCAGTGCCTATTTTTCCGGGTATGGCGCATAGGCTGATACCGGGCACGTGTCCAACGCCTCTTTATTATCTTGAAGCGAACCGTGCGCCATCAGCTCTTCCTTGTGAGCTGTCTTAACGTGAGTTAATTAAAATGTTGAAAATCGTCCATCTGTTGATAGGCGCAGCGGCCTTGCTGCTGTCCTTCATCCCTAGCCTGCAATCCGAAGCCTTACCTTACCTGCAACAACCTGACGCGCTGTACCTGGCCTTTTTCGGCCTGCTCAACCTCACGCTTGCACCTGTCATCCCTTACTGGAACAAAGGTCCACGCCACCAACTGCAAAACCTGGTCAGCGCCCTGCTGGTTCTGAGTGTGGTCCTGCAAACCCTGACGCTGATCGCACCGATGCCTGTCATCGCCGGTCAACCTGCCGTCTTGTTCAGCCTGGTCGCAGCCCTGATCGCTGTTGCCCTGCATCTGGGTATCAGCTTCTACAAATCGTCACCGGCCGCCGCCTCGCCAAGCTACGACATGAGCAACCGCGATACCGGCACCGTCAAATGGTTCAACACGTCCAAAGGCTTCGGTTTCATTTCCCGCGACTCCGGCGACGATATCTTCGTCCACTTTCGGGCCATTCGCGGTGAAGGTCACCGCGTCCTCGTAGAAGGCCAGCGCGTGGAGTTCTCTGTCATGAATCGTGACAAGGGCCTGCAAGCCGAAGATGTGATCGCCGCACTGCCACGTCGCTGATTCAAGGCGAAAAAAAACCGCGCACAGCCGAGCTGTCCGCGGTTTTTTTATGCCTGCGTGTTGCTTAATAGTGCGGCGGCGGCGCTTCCTCCTCGAACGACTCGAACTGGCCGACCATTTCCTCCTGCCGCTTGAGCAGCGCAGCCATTTGCAGTTGCAGACGCTCGACCACCCGCTGCTGCGCGACCAGCACATCATTCAATGCCTGGATGGTGTCATCCTGAAAGGCCAGACGGCTTTCGAGATCGGTAACGCGTTCTTCCAGGATCATGGTTCAGCCCTCCAGAAACGTAAAATCATCGGTCAATATCAGGCGCAAACGTTCGCGAATGGCGGCGATTTGCTCCGAACTGTAGGATTTTGCCGGATGTTTACCCCAAACCGGCGCTGGCCAGGCGGCATCTTCGCGCTTGCGCACAATCACATGCATGTGCAACTGACTGACGACATTACCCAGCGCCGCAACATTCAATTTGTCCGCATTGAACGAGTCCTTGAGCGCTTGCGACAGCGCCGTCGTCTCCTGCCAAAGCTGCTGCTGGTCTGCGACATCCAACTGAAATATCTCACTGATAGCCTCACGACGAGGCACCAGGATGAACCAGGGATAGTTCGAATCATTGGACAGCAGCAACCGGCAGAGTGGAAAGTCCCCAATCGGTAACGTGTCTTGTTGAAGTCGTGTATCTAAAGCGAACACTGCGCGTACTCCCGCCGGGCCATCATTTTTCAGCTTAGCGCCCATCCTGACGGGACGGCGCGCCAAACGACCGGACGGCAGCATACCTGCGAACGGCGCATGCTTCACGACGAACCTGGCACAGAGGTCACGAGCGCCTGCGAAAAGCTGACACCCCGCCCCCGAATGAGACATTTTTCGCTACTGCGCACCACTACAGAACCGATCAGCCGGCAAAAAATGCCGAAATGACTGATTAGCAACGAAGAGTTCGCGCCAGACAAGCGGTCAACAGGAATGAATTCATTACAAGGTTAAAAAATTTTTTGCACCAAAACCGCACAGTGGGTCTACGCTGAGTGCTTCGACATCCGCCTTCTACTCACTGGCGGGGTGAACCGGTAACATTTTTGTTTGTAAGGCAGTCGACCAGAAGGGTGCAACATGATGCCAGGCAAGGCGTCAAGCCCAAACTAAACGCGCTTGCCCCCCCGGTTTCATGAGGTTTTTACAGCGCCAGACAATCATTTTGAAAAAAGCTGCAACAAAATTCGAATTTGTGCACGCTTGTTGCATTCATACCCAACATCGCCTGATGTGACACCCGCTGGAAGCGGAGGCCCTCAGGCAAAAAAAATAGTGGCAAGGTAGCCCGATGGAGATTCAAACGTTTCACCAGGACTCTTTTTACCGGCGCCAAGACTCAGAAAACAGCATAAAAGCTGTCAGCCCTGTTGCGTCGGAGCGGAAAATTTGCGACATCTACCACGCTGTTTGCGACAGGGTCGTAAAGAAGGCGAAAGGTTAGATACGCAAGTATCGCCAACATTGTCGGCGTGATATAAGTTTGCGCCGACACAAAAAGAAAGAGCCGCCCAGATAATAAATCAGGTGGGACGGCAGTACTCTTCTAAAACCAAAGGAGCAAATCACGATGCGCGTGATGAAGTGGAGCATGATCGCACTGGCAGTTGCAGCAGCAGCCAGTACTCAGTTGGCAGTAGCCGCACCTTTCGTAAGCGACCAGGCCGAAGCCAAAGGTTTCGTTGAAGACAGCAAACTCGACTTGCTGGTTCGCAACTACTACTACAACCGTAACAAGAAAAACGGCGCAGTCGATGACAAAGACTGGACCCAGGGCATTCAGGGCATGTACAGCTCGGGCTACACCCAAGGTCTGATCGGTGTTGGCGTTGAAGCTTGGGGCCAACTGGCCATTAAGCTGGACGGTTCCGACAAATATGCAGGTTCCGGCAACATGTCCGTGGACTCTGATGGCGAAGTCAACAACAGCCAGGGCAAAGCCGGCGCTGCCGCCAAGTTCCGCATCTCCAAGACCGAGCTGAAAATCGGCGACATGCAGCCAAGCACCTCTCCGGTGTTCGCTGTAGGCGGTTCCCGTATCCTTCACCAGACTGCCAGCGGTATCCAGCTGCAGAGCAGCGAAGTTAAAGACCTCGACCTCGAAGCCGGTCACTTCTACTCGGCAACCAGCCAGGACCGCAACGCTCGTGACGGCGAACTGTTCGCTACTTACGCTGGCGTGACAGCCAACTCCATCGACTACTTCGGTGGCAAGTACGGCATTACCCCGGACCTGAGCGTATCGCTCTACGGTGCCAAGCTCGAAGACGTCTGGAACCAGTACTACGCCAACGCGAACTACACCCTCGCACTGGGCGGCGATAACTCGATCAACTTCGACGGTAACATCTACAACACCAAGGATACCGGTAACGCTAAAGCAGGCGACATCAGCAACACCGCCTACTCCCTGGCCGCTGCTTACTCGTTCCTGAAAGCACACACCCTGACCCTGGCGTTCCAGAAGGTCAACGGCGATACCCCGTTCGACTACATCGGTGTGGGTGACAACAACCGTGGTGGCGACTCGATCTTCCTCGCCAACTCCATTCAGTACTCTGACTTCAACGCCCCTGGCGAGAAGTCGGTACAAGCCCGTTACGACCTGAAAATGGCCGAGTACGGCGTACCTGGCCTGAGCTTCATGGTCCGTTACGTGAATGGTTGGAACATCGATGGTACCAACACTCCATCGAACAGCACCTACACCGGTCTGTACGGTGCAGACGGCAAACACCACGAAACCAACGTGGAAGCCAAGTACGTCGTTCAATCCGGCCCAGCCAAAGATCTGTCGTTCCGCATCCGTCAAGCATGGCACACCGCCAATGCTGACGAAGGCGAAGGCGATATCTCTGAGTTCCGCCTGATCACCGACTACCCGCTCAACATTCTGTAATCGCAGAAAGTTAGTTCGCGGTAATCAAAAAAAGGCCCATCTTCGGATGGGCCTTTTTCGTTGTTTGCTGTACAACATTTAACCAAACAGACTCTGCAGTACATGCCTGACCAAGAAGTCAGGCACTAACCGCACACCTCTTACTGCACCGCCGACTCCTGAACCACGCGAATAACCCGCTGTGGAAATGGAATATCGATGCCGGCCTCTCTCAGACGATCACGGGACAGTTCGTTGAACATGAACATCACTTCCCAATAATCCGCCGTCTTCACCCAGACACGCAGGGAGACAGTGATAGAACTGTCACCCAATGTCGAAATGACTGCCTGAGGTGCCGGGTCAATCAATACACGCGGATCCTTGGCCAGTTCCAGCAACACTTCTCGGGCTTTCTGCAAGTCCGCTTCGTAATCGACGCCTACATCAAACACCACTTTGCGGGTCGGCTGACGATTGGTGTTGGTGATAATGCCGTTCGACAGATTACCGTTGGGCACGATGATAGTTTTGTTGTCACCGGTGCGCAGTACGGTATGGAAAATCTGGATGCTGTCGACAGTACCGGCGACACCCTGAGCCTCGATCCAGTCACCGATACGAAACGGGCGGAACAACAGAATCAGCACGCCGCCGGCGAAGTTCGCCAAGCTGCCCTGCAAGGCCAAGCCAATGGCCAGGCCTGCCGCACCAATCGCCGCGACAAACGAAGTGGTTTCCACGCCGATCATCGAGGCCACGCTGACGATCAGCAGGATCTTGAGGATGATGTTTGCCAAGCTGCTGATAAAGCCTTGCAGCGCCAGGTCGGCATTACGCAATGCAATCAGGCCGCCGAGCTTTTTCGTGACCTTGTTGATCAGCCACCAGCCGATGGCCAGGGTGATGACCGCCAGCAGTACACGGCTGCCGTATTCCATGATCATCGGGATCCAGGTTTGGGATACCTTGACCAGATTGTCTACCTCGGCATTTAAGTCCATCTACTCTCTCCTGTTTCCGGCTACCCGGCATGCGTAAAAAAAGCGGCAGAAAGATCGAGCCGCGACGGGCTCAATCGTTTCTGCCGTTGCTTGGGCCTCCGACGTCGCAAACGCCAAGAGGTTCCCGCTTTCAAGGGTCAGTCGCGGAAGTTGTTGAACTGCAGTGGCATACCGAATTCCTTGGCCCGTAGCACCGCAATGGCTTCTTGCAGGTCGTCACGCTTCTTGCCGGTAATACGAACCTGCTCGCCCTGAATGGCAGCCTGGACCTTGAGCTTGGCATCTTTGACGTGAGCGACGATTTTCTTCGCCAGTTCCTTGTCGATACCTTCCTTGAGGACGGCTTCCTGTTTCATCAGCTTGCCCGACGCGAACGCGTCCTTGACTTCAAGGCACTGCACGTCGATTTTGCGCTTGACCAGCGCCAGCTTGAGGATCTCAATCATCGCTTCGAGCTGGAAATCCGCTTCCGCGGTCAGGTTGACGGTCAGGTCTTTTTCCTTGAACTCGAAGCTGCCTTTGCCTTTCAGGTCATAACGACGATCGAGTTCCTTGACGGCGTTCTCGACCGCGTTGGTGACTTCGTGTTTGTCCAGTTCGGATACCACGTCGAACGACGGCATGTAATCTCTCCAAATTTAAAGGCGCACTGATGGAGCACGCCTGGCTTGCGGTTAAAATCCGCGCTGATTATAACGGGTCTTTCCCATCATTCACTGTGAGCTGCCGATGCACGCCTTAAACAGAGCAAAAAGCTGATGTCTACCACCTGGCATGTTCTGGGCGCCGGCAGCCTCGGCACTTTATGGGCGACACGTCTGGCACGGACTGGAGTGCCGGTGAGGCTGATCCTGCGGGACACCGCGAGGCTGCAGGCCTATGAGGCGGTCGGTGGATTGACACTGGTGGAACACGGCGAGGCGCAACACTATGCCGTGCCCGCCGAGACAGCCGACAGCACCCAACCGATCAACCGCCTGCTGGTGGCGTGCAAGGCCTACGATACCGAAGGCGCGGTGGCCCGACTGGCGCCACGTCTGGCCCCAGGTGCCGAACTGATCCTGCTGCAAAATGGCCTGGGCAGTCAGGACGCGGTGGCGGCACAGGTGCCTCAGGCACGCTGCATCTATGCATCGAGCACCGAAGGCGCCTTCCGCGATGGCGATTGGCGCGTGGTGTTTGCCGGGCATGGCTTCACCTGGCTGGGGGATGCGAGCCATCCGGTGGCGCCGATCTGGCTCGATGACCTGAGCGCTGCCGGCATCCCCCACGAGTGGAGCACCGAAATCCTGACCAGGTTATGGCGCAAACTCGCCCTTAACTGTGCGATCAATCCGCTGACGGTGCTGCACGATTGCCGCAACGGCGGTTTGCAGCAACATCACTGCGAAGTCGCTACTCTGTGCGGCGAACTGGTGGAGTTGCTTGAGCGTTGTGGTCAGCCGGCAGCGGCCGAAAACCTGCAACAGGAAGTCGAACGGGTGATTCACGCCACCGCAGCCAACTACTCCTCGATGCATCAGGACGTCACAAACCAGCGCCGCACAGAAATCAGCTACCTGTTGGGCTACGCCTGCAAAGTGGCCGGGCGTCATCAATTGAACCTGCCTCACCTCAATCAGCTTGAGTCAAGGTTGATCGCTCGCCTGCAAAGCCTTGGATTGCCCAGTGACTGAGCAGCGGCTACGCTGGCCACTTGTTCCTTTTCAGCGATGAATCCGATGCCATTGCGCCAGCGCCTTGAAAACCTGCCCGTCGGCCAGAAACTGCTAGCCGCCCTGCTGGTACTGATGGTCACCGTCCTGCTGGTTGCCAACCTGACCTTTATCAGCGCCGCGTACTACATCTCCCAGGAAAGCATGGCACCCCAGGCCCTGCAGACCATCGGCCGGCTGATATCCAACCCGAGCCTGGCCTCCGAAGCCCTGGAGTCACCACAAAGCGCCGAGCGCCTGCTAAACGAACTCAACAGCTATTCGCCGTTGCGCGCGGCAGTCCTGTATGACGCAAAGGGCGAGCAATTGGCGCAATTGCAGCATGGCGACAACCTGGAACTGCCGAAGCGTTTCCGGCATATCGAAGACTGGCAGGCCACCGAGTTTCGCACCAATCAAGTCATCACCCTGCCCCGCCCCGGCACTGCACCAGGGCACCTGCTGTTGGTGGCCACGAGCGAACTGCCCGTGGCGTTCTACACCGGGACCCTGACGGCCAGCCTGGGCATTCTGATCTTCAGCGTGCTGCTGTGGCTGATCATTGCCCGCCAGATCAAGCGCCTGATTACCCGGCCGATCCACCAACTCGAAGAGTTGTCCCGGCAGGTAACCCGTGAAGAAAACTACGCACTGCGTGCTTCGCGAGGAAACCACGATGAAATCGGCAGCCTCGCCGAGGCGTTCAACACCATGCTTTCGCGAATCGAGGCCCGGGAGCAGCAACTCAAGCGGGCCCGGGACGACTCCCAGGCAGCCTACGACCAGGCCCAGGGTCTGGCGGAAGAAACCCGGCACACCAACCGCAAACTGGAGCTTGAAGTCCAGGTGCGCAGCAAGATCGAGAAAAAGCTCACCGGCTTCCAGAACTACCTCAACAGCATCATCGACTCCATGCCGTCGGCACTGATCGCCCTCGACGAACAGCTTTACGTGACGCAGTGGAACCAGGAAGCCAGCGCACTTTCCGGTACGCGCCTCGACGAAGCCCTGAACCAGCCCATCTTCCTCGCCTTCGAACCGCTCAAGCCGTTCTTGCCACAACTCAAGCAAACGGTCGAGCAGCATACGGTGGCCAAAATCGAACGTGTCACCTGGCTCAAGGATGACGAGCCCCGCCACTATGCCCTGACCTTTTATCCATTGATGGGCGGCGCCGGGCGTGGCGTAGTGATCCGGATCGACGACATCACCCAGCGCCTGTCCCTGGAAGAGATGATGGTACAGTCGGAGAAAATGCTTTCTGTTGGTGGCCTTGCCGCCGGCATGGCCCACGAAATCAACAACCCGCTGGGTGCGATCCTGCACAACGTGCAAAACATTCGCCGACGCCTGTCCCCCGATCTGCCGAAGAACCTTGAAGTGGCCGAACAGGCCGGCATCGAACTGACGACGGTCAATCAGTATCTGCAAAACCGCGAAGTGCCGCAGTTGCTCGACGGCATCCAGCAGGCCGGTGCCCGGGCCGCCAAAATCGTCACCCACATGCTCAGCTTCAGCCGTCGCAGCACCCGCCAGATGGCTCCGTGCGATCTGCCCGCCCTGATCGACCAAGCGGTGGAGATCGCCAGTAACGACTTCGACCTGGCGATCGGCTTCGATTTCAAGGGCCAGGCCATCATTCGCCAGTTCGATCCGGCGCTGGGCCCGGTCCCCGGCACCGCCAACGAACTGGAGCAAGTGCTGCTCAACCTGTTGAAAAACGCCGCGCAAGCCATTCACCAGCGTGAAGACGGCAGCGAGCCGGGACGGATCATTCTGCGCACCAGGCTGAATCCGCCGTGGGCGGAAATTCAGGTCGAGGACAATGGCATCGGCATGAGCGAAAGCGTGCGCAAACGGACCTTCGAACCGTTCTTCACCACCAAGGAGATCGGCCAGGGCACCGGACTTGGGCTGTCGGTGTCGTACTTCATCATCACCAACAACCACAAGGGGCAGATGGAAGTGCAATCGACCCCGGGTCAAGGCACATGCTTCACCTTGCGCCTGCCCCTGGCGAGCACGCCACCTGTCTCGCAACAACTCAATCTGCTATCGAGGTAACCATGGGCTTTCGTTTGTCGAAGATTTACACCCGCACTGGCGACAAAGGCGAGACCGGGCTGGGCGATGGCCGTCGCGTACCCAAGGATCACCCGCGGATCGAGGCCATTGGCGAAGTCGATACGCTGAACAGTCAGGTGGGCGTATTGCTGGCCGGATTGGCGGCGCAAACGCACACCTTTGCAGGCTTTCAGGAAGTGATCGATGTTTTGGCGCCTTGCCAGCACCGATTGTTCGACCTCGGTGGCGAACTGGCGATGCCGGTGTATCAGGCGTTGAATGCAGCGGAAATCGAACGCCTGGAAGCCGCGATCGATGTGTGGAATGAAGAGTTGGGACCGCTGGAAAATTTCATCTTGCCCGGCGGTTCGGCGCTGATTGCCCAGGCTCATGTCTGCCGCAGCCTTGCCCGCAGTGCCGAGCGGCGGTGTCAGCAATTGAATGCGATTGAGCCATTGGCCGGGGTTGGCCTGGCGTACATCAATCGGTTGTCGGATCTGTTGTTTGTGGCGGCGCGGCTGATTGCCAAGCGTCAGGGAATTGCCGAGATTCTTTGGCAGCCGGCGGCGAAGCCTGAGGTTTAGCCGGCGCCTGCAAGGTCCTCATCGCGAGCAAGCTCGCTCCCACAAGTTTTGTGAGCGCCACACATCCACTGTGGGAGCGAGCTTGCTCGCGATGAGGCCAGTAGGTTCGCTAGAGAATCAACTCTCAGGCCAAAACGCCCGAATCCCCGCCACCCCCTGCGCACCCGCCGCCCAGGCTTTCTCGACCTCAGCCGGGCCAACACCTCCGAGCAGGAACACCGGCTTGCTGAATCCGTCGATCAGGCTCGATGCCTGCTCCCAACCCAACGGTTCGGCGCCAGGATGAGTCAGGGTAGGTTGAACCGGCGACAGGGTCACAAAGTCCACCCCCATCTGTTCGGCCAGTGCCAGCTCTTCAGCGTTATGGCACGAGGCCGCCAGCCAGCGCGACGCCGGTAGCGGTCGGCCAGCCGCTGCGTATTTGCGCAGCTGCGCCGAGGTAATGTGCCAACCCGCGGACGGGAAGTCGCCCAGCCATTCGAACGGCCCTTTGATCATCAACTGAGCCTTACCGGCACACAGGCCCACCGCATCGACAGCCAGGTCGCGATATTTCGGATCGTAACCGTTCGGTGCACGCAACTGGACCAGCTTGATGCCGCCGGCAATGGCCTTCTGAATACCACGCAGCAACGCGGGGCTTTCCAGGTCTTGCGGGGTAATCAGGTACTGAGCGGGTAATTTCGCGGCCGCGACGATCGGCTGATTGGCCGCCGGGAACTCGTAATTCGACAAATCACGAGGTGCAACCCAGGCCAGCGGTTGACCCTCGGCACCGTGGGGCTCGCCGGTAAACGCCGAGACTTCCCAGACATCCAGCAACACCTGTTTGTCCGGGTAATCGTGCCGAATCTTGATCAGCGGGCGCGCCGCGCCGATCACGATGCCCAGCTCTTCATGGAGTTCGCGGGCCAGTGCGGTTTCGACCGACTCGTCGGCCTCGACCTTGCCCCCGGGAAATTCCCACAGACCGCCCTGGTGCTGTGAGTCGGCACGACGGGCGATGAGGATTTTGCCACTGCCATCGCGGATGACGGCGGCGGCGACATGGACTCGTTTCACTTTTGCAGCTCCTCCAGTCCGGTCTTCTGCCACGCCTTGAACGCCGGCCATTGGTAGAGGGTTTCAACATAGGCTTCGTCAGCCGCGGACAGTTTCACCCGATAGGTGCGCAGGCGCACGGCGATGGGTGCAAAGAACGCGTCGGCCAACGTGATGCGGCCAAACAGGTACGGACCGCTCTCGGTCGCAGCGGCACGACACTCGGCCCACAACGCTGACATGCGCTCGATGTCCGCCTGGACATCGGCCGGGACCGGCGACAGCGCTGCGTCATGGCTCAGGTCGAACGGCATGTTGCCGCGCATGGCGAAAAAGCCACTGTGCATCTGCGCGCACGCCGAACGCGCCTGGGCACGAGCGGCAGTGTCTTTGGGCCACAGGTTAGCTTCGGGAAACTGTTCGGCCAGGTATTCGGCAATCGCCAGGGAGTCGGCGATGGTGCCGTGTTCGGTTTTCAGCAGCGGGACCTTGCCGGTCGGCGAATGCTTGAGCAGACGCTCACGGGTGTCCGGCTGGTTCAGCTTGATCAGTTCTTCGGTGTAGGAAACGCCAGCCAGATCGAGGGCCAAGGCCCCGCGCAAGGACCAGGAGGAATGCAGTTTGTCGCCGATGATCAGGTGCAGGCTCATGTTCGGGACCTTTAGATTTAGGGACAAGCCAGTCTAGTGGCTGACCGGCAAACCGCCATCGCGAGCAAGCTCGCTCCCACAGTGACCGCGCTGGACACAACATTCGTGTACGCCACTGAACCTGTGGGAGCGAGCCTGCTCGCGATGGGATCGACTCGATCTTACGTACGGTACTCGGCGTTGATCTTCACGTATTCGTGGGACAGGTCGGTGGTCCAGATGGTTTCGCTGCAATCGCCGCGACCCAGCTCGATGCGGATAGTGATTTCTTCCTGCTGCATCACCGCCGCGCCCTGGGCTTCGGTGTAGGTCGCCGCGCGCGCGCCACGGCTGGCAATGCACACGTCGCCAAGGAATACATCGATCTTGCTCACGTCCAGGTTTGGCACACCGGCACGGCCGACAGCGGCCAGGATACGGCCCCAGTTCGGGTCGGACGCAAACAATGCAGTCTTGATCAGTGGCGAGTGGGCCACGGTGTAGCCAACGTCCAGGCACTCCTGGTGATTGCCGCCGCCATTGACTTCAACGGTCACGAACTTGGTCGCGCCTTCACCATCGCGAACGATGGCCTGGGCCACGTCCATGCACACTTCGAACACCGCCTGCTTCAACTTGATGAACAACTCGCCTTCGGCGCGGGTGATTTCCGGCAGCGCGGCCTGACCGGTGGCAATCAGCATGCAGCAGTCGTTGGTCGAGGTATCACCATCGATGGTGATGCGGTTGAACGACTTGTTGGCGCCATCGAGCATCAGGTTTTGCAACACATCGCGGGAAACCTTGGCGTCAGTGGCGATGTAGCCGAGCATGGTCGCCATGTTCGGGCGAATCATGCCGGCGCCTTTACTGATGCCGGTAACGGTGATGGTCACACCGTCATGCTGGAACTGACGGCTGGCACCTTTGGGCAGGGTGTCGGTGGTCATGATGCCGGTGGCGGCAGCTTCCCAGTTGTGGATCGACAGATCATCGAGGGCAGCTTGCAGCGCACCTTCGATTTTCTCGACCGGCAACGGCTCGCCGATCACACCGGTGGAGTACGGCAGCACCTGGCTGGCATCGACACCGGTCAGTTCCGCCAACTTGGCGCAAGTGCGCTCGGCGGCCGCCAGGCCAGGTTCACCGGTGCCGGCGTTGGCATTGCCGGTATTGGTCAGCAGGTAACGCACCGGGCCTTGTACACGCTGTTTGGCCAGGATCACCGGTGCGGCGCAAAAAGCGTTCAAGGTGAACACGCCGGCAACCGTGGAGCCTTCAACACAGCGCATGACCACAACATCCTTGCGCCCCGGGCGCTTGATGCCGGCCGAGGCGATACCGAGTTCAAAACCGGCAACCGGGTGCAACGTTGGCAAAGGACCAAGACCAACAGCCATGAATGCGCTCCTTTATAGATGATGTCAGCACCGCTTCAGCAGAACGGTGGTTCGAATGGTAAAACGCCGCGACGGCAGAAGCCGGTCGCGGCGCGGGTATTTCAGCGTTTGAAACGGGTTTACTGGATCTGCCCGTGGCAATGCTTGAACTTCTTGCCCGAACCGCAGTAGCACAGCTCGTTGCGACCCAGCTTCTGCTCGTTGCGAACCGGCGCGGCAGCGAGGGCAACATCGACCTCTTCGCCCAACACTTCCGGTTGCTCAAGGCCTGGAGCCTCTTCATGCAGGAACTGCATGCGAGCGGCCAATGCCTCGGCTTCCTGGCGCAGGCGCTGCTCTTCCTCGATCGGATCTTCACGACGAACCTGAACGTGGGACAACACACGGATCGAATCGCGCTTGATCGAATCCAGCAACTCGGAGAACAGGGTGAACGACTCGCGCTTGTATTCCTGCTTCGGGTTCTTCTGGGCATAACCACGCAAGTGGATGCCGTGACGCAGGTGATCCATGGTCGACAGGTGGTCTTTCCACAGGTCGTCCAGTACGCGCAGAACGATTTGCTTCTCGAAAGTGCGCAGCGCTTCGGCGCCCGCCTGGTCTTCTTTCTCGTTGTACGCTGCCACGAGCTCTTGCATCAGCTTTTCGCGCAGGGTTTCTTCGTACAGGTGATCGTCTTCGTCGAGCCATTGCTGAATCGGCAGCGTGACACCGAAATCGCTCTGCAGCGCCGCTTCCAGGCCCGCCACATCCCACTGTTCAGGCAGCGATTGAGGAGGAATGTGTGCGCTGACAGTGGCGTCGAGCACGTCCTGACGGAAGTCAGCGATGGTCTCACCGATGTTGTCGGCAGCCAGCAACGTGTTACGCATGTGATAGATCACTTTACGCTGTTCGTTGTTGACGTCGTCGAACTCGAGCAGTTGTTTACGAATGTCGAAGTTACGACCTTCAACCTTGCGCTGAGCCTTTTCGATGGCGTTGGTCACCATGCGGTGCTCGATCGCTTCGCCAGGCTGCATGCCCAGGGCCTTCATGAAGTTCTTCACCCGGTCAGAGGCGAAGATGCGCATCAGGCTGTCTTCCAGCGACAGGTAGAAACGGCTGGAACCGGCGTCGCCCTGGCGACCGGCACGACCACGCAGCTGGTTATCGATACGGCGCGATTCGTGACGCTCGGACGCAATCACCTGCAAACCGCCCGATTCGAGCACTTGCTGGTGACGCTTCTGCCAGTCGGCCTTGATCTGGGCAATCTGCTCAGGGGTCGGGTTTTCCAGGGAAGCCACTTCCACTTCCCAGTTACCGCCCAAGAGGATGTCGGTACCACGACCGGCCATGTTGGTGGCGATGGTCAGTGCGCCCGGGCGACCGGCCTGGGCAATGATCTCGGCTTCCTTTTCGTGGAACTTGGCGTTCAGGACCTTGTGTTCGATGCCTTCCTTCACGAGCAGGCTGGACATGTGCTCGGAGGTTTCAATGGTGGCGGTACCGACCAGAACCGGACGGCCCGCGGCCATGCTTTCCTTGATGTCGGCCACGATTGCCGCGTATTTCTCGTCGGCGGTCAGGAACACCAGGTCGTTGTAGTCTTTTCGGGCCAGCGGCTTGTTCGGTGGAATCACCATGACCTGCAGGCCATAGATCTGGTGGAACTCGAATGCTTCGGTGTCGGCCGTACCGGTCATGCCGGACAGCTTGTTGTACAGACGGAAGTAGTTCTGGAAGGTGGTCGACGCCAGCGTCTGGCTTTCGGCCTGGATGTTCAGGTTTTCCTTGGCTTCGATGGCCTGGTGCAGGCCTTCGGACAAGCGGCGGCCCGGCATGGTACGGCCGGTGTGCTCGTCGACCAGTACGACCTGACCGTCCTGCACGATGTATTCGACGTTGCGATGGAACAGCTTGTGCGCGCGCAGGCCGGCGTAAACGTGAGTCAGCAGGCTCAGGTTATGCGCCGAGTACAGGCTCTCGCCTTCAGCCAGCAGGCCGATGCGGGTCAGCGTTTCTTCGACGAACTGGTGACCGGCTTCGTTGAGTTCGACCTGGCGGGTCTTCTCGTCAACGGTGTAGTGGCCGGCCTTGGTGACTTCGCCTTCCACTTCTTCGATGTGCAACTCAAGCGTCGGGATCAGCTTGTTGACCTCGATGTACAGCTTGGAGCTGTCCTCGGCCTGACCGGAGATGATCAGCGGCGTACGGGCTTCGTCGATGAGGATGGAGTCGACTTCGTCGATCACGGCAAAATTGAGTTCGCGCTGGAATTTTTCTTCCATGCTGAACGCCATGTTGTCGCGCAGGTAATCGAAACCGAATTCGTTGTTGGTGCCGTAGGTGATGTCGGCGGCGTAGGCCGCGCGCTTCTCTTCCGGCGGCTGGAACGGCGTGACCACGCCGACCGTCAGGCCGAGGAATTCATACAGCGGGCGCATCCAGTTGGCGTCACGGCGGGCCAGGTAGTCGTTCACCGTCACAACGTGCACACCGTTGCCGGACAGCGCGTTGAGGTAAACGCCCAGTGTTGCCACCAGGGTCTTGCCTTCACCGGTACGCATTTCCGCGATCATGCCTTCATGCAAGGTCATGCCGCCGATCAGCTGGACATCGAAGTGGCGCATGCCCATGACACGCTTGCCGGCTTCGCGGGCGACCGCAAAGGCTTCTGGCAGCAGTTGGTCGAGGGTTTCCCCTTTGGCGAGGCGGGCCTTGAACTCGCTGGTCTTGGCACGCAATTGATCGTCCGAAAGGGCCACCATTCGCTCTTCGAAGGCATTGACGAGTTGCACCGTCTTGAGCATGCGTTTGACTTCACGCTCATTCTTGCTTCCAAAAAGTTTCTTTAACAAAGGCGCAAACATATCGGCAGGATCTTCCACACTAAAGGGATGGAGGGCGGCCCCGTGAGTCGCCCGTGCAGCCCTCATGGCCGCATGCGAACGAGCATTCTACCCGGAAACGATGGAGAGGAAAGTGGCGATATTCCACGATGCTGGCACAGCGCTTTGACGGGGCTCACTTAAAATAAGGGCGTTTTGCTCAACTTCAAGCCGTTCAAGGCAGAAGTTAGTTGTTGATTTAATGGGCAAAGCACCCACAAAAGCAATGGGCGGGTGCATCCGGTGCTTTCTGCTACCATGGCGCCTCTGTTACTTCAGGTGTCTGATCATGGCGTTTCGCCCACTTACGGCCAAAGTACCTGCCGTTCTACTACGCGAAGCCAAGCCGCTGAAAGCCATTCTCGGCCACGCTCAACGCCTGGGTCATCTGCAGCGTTTACTCGAAAGCCAATTGCAACCCGCCGCTCGCGAGCATTGCCACGTGGCCTCCTGGCGCGAAGGCAGTTTGTTGCTGATTGTCACCGACGGTCATTGGGCAACCCGCCTGCGCTACCAGCAGAAGCGCCTGCAACGGCAACTGCAACTGTTCGACGAGTTTGCCAATCTGACCCGGATCCTGTTCAAAGTTCAACCGCCGACCGTTCAGCAAGGTGCGGCCGGGCATACCATGGATTTGTCCAACGACGCGGCAGCGACCATTCAGGCCACGGCCGATGGCATCAGCGACCCGAATTTGCGGGCGGCACTGGAGCGGTTGGCAGCGCACGCCAAAGTAAAGGGCTAGAAGAAGGATCAAAGGATCGTCCGAACGCGGCCCGAGCCTTCGGCAGCTCCTACGGGTTGCTCGCAAATTTAAATGTAGGAGCTGCCGAAGGCTGCGATCTTTTGCTTTCAGCGGCGTTTTTTGCTGCCCAGCAACGAGCCCATCAAGCCGCGCACCAACTGTCGCCCAAGCTGATTCGCCGCCTGTCGCATCGCTGATTTCAAGGCCTGACCCGCCGCGGTTCCAAGAAACTCTCCGGCCTGCTCGGTGAAGCTCGGATCCTGTTTGCCCTGCTCCGCTTCGGGTTCAGGTGCCAACCCCTTGCGCCCCATCAGCACCTCATAGGCCGATTCACGGTCAATCGGCTTGTCATAACGCCCCTGCAACGGCGAACCGGCAATCAGCGCCGTGCGCTCGGCGTCGGCCAAAGGCCCGATCCGCGATTGCGGCGGCGCTACCAGCACCCGCTGGACCATCTCCGGCGTGCCTTTTTCCTGCAAGGTGCCGACCAGCGCCTCGCCGATCCCGAGCTCGGTCAGCACCGACAACGTATCGAACGCCGGATTCGGCCGGAAACCTTCGGCCACCGCGCGCAGGGACTTCTGCTCCTTGGCGGTGAACGCACGCAAGCCATGCTGGATGCGCAAGCCCAACTGCGCGAGCACATCATCCGGCAGGTCACCCGGCGATTGGGTGACGAAATACACGCCCACGCCTTTCGATCGAATCAGCCGCACCACCTGCTCCAGACGATCGCGCAACGCCTGGGGCGTACCGTTGAACAACAAGTGAGCCTCGTCGAAAAACAGCGCCAGCAACGGTTTGTCGGCATCGCCACGCTCCGGCAACTGCTCGAACAGCTCGGCCAGCAGCCACAGCAGGAACGTCGCGTAGACTTTCGGCGCTTCATGCACCAGACGGCTGGCATCCAGCAAATGAATGCGCCCACGACCGTCCGCAGTGGGCTGGAGGATGTCTTCGAGTTGCAGCGCCGGCTCGCCGAACAGGGCTTCGGCGCCCTGTTGCTCCAGGGTCGCCAGACGCCGCAGCAATGCCTGACTGGAGCCGGTGGTCATCAATGCCGCATCGTCACCCAGCAACTGGGGGTTGTCCCGCAGGTGATTGAGCAGCGCCTTCAGATCCTTGAGATCGAGCAACAACAGGCCTTCGCGGTCCGCCACCTTGAACGCGGCGTACAGCGCCGACTGCTGACTGTCGGTCAGTTCCAGCAGGCTGCCTAGCAGTAGCGGCCCCATTTCACTCAAGGTTGTGCGCAAAGGATGACCGGACTGACCGTGTACGTCCCACAACGTCACCGGATAAGCCTGAGGCTTGTGGTTGAGCCAGGGCATCCCGGCAATCCGCTCGGCGATCTTGCCCTGGGGATTGCCGGCGGCGCCGAGGCCGCACAGGTCACCCTTGATGTCAGCGGCGAACACCGCCACGCCGGCATCGCTGAAGGCTTCGGCCAATCGTTGCAAAGTGACGGTTTTGCCAGTGCCGGTCGCTCCCGCGATCAAACCGTGGCGGTTCGCCAGGCGCATGGCCTGGGCAATCGACTGCCCTTTGAGATCGGCGCCGATAACGAGTTGCAGAGAGTCAGGCATTTGGTCACCCATGATTAATCTTTGGTCCTACACGGCCGATAGAGATAACTGACAAAGCAGTCAGACACGATCTGGTCAGAAATTTCCCTAAGGAGAGTCGGAAAATTCACTTGCTTTCAACCTTGCCCGTTGTGCGCCCCTTTATAAAAGCACGCGCTGGACATTAAGACCTTAGCGGAACCCCAAGCCATGAACAAAAATCTGCGTTTCAGCCATAAAATCCTGCTTGCCGCCGCCCTCATTGTGATTGCCGCCTTCGCCTCATTCACGCTGTACAACGACTATTTGCAGCGCAATGCCATTCGCGAAAACCTGGAAAATTATCTGCAGGAAATGGGCGCAGTGACCGCCAACAATATCCAGACCTGGTTGAACGGGCGCAGCCTGCTGATTGAAAACCTGTCACAAACTGTCGCGCTCAACCCCGATGCGGACAACGTTTCCAGGCTGCTGGTACAAAAAGCCGTGACCTCGACCTTCATGGGCGCCTACCTCGGCAACAAGGATGGCTCTTTCATCATTCGCCCCGACAGCAAGATGCCCGATGGCTATGACCCCCGTGCACGCCCTTGGTACAAGAGCGCGCAAGGCAGCAGCGGTTCGGCATTAACCGAGCCTTATATCGACCTGGCCTCCGGCCAACTGGTGATTTCCATTGTCGACAGCGTTATCAAGGACGGCCAGAACATCGGCGTGGTCGGTGGCGACCTGAGCTTGCAGGTGATCGCCGACAGCCTTGGCACGCTGGACTTCGACGGCATGGGGTATGCCTTCCTGGTCAGTTCCGACGGCAAGATCCTGGTACATCCCGACAAAGCGCTGGCGATGAAGATGCTCAAGGATGTCTACCCGCAAGACACCCCGGCCATCAGCAGCACAATGAGCGAAATCCAGGTCGACGGCAAAACCCGCATCGTGACCTTCACCCCGATCAAAGGCTTGTCATCGGTCAACTGGTACATCGGTGTTTCGGTCGACAAGGAAAAAGCCTACTCGATGCTCAGCAAGTTCCGCACCTCGGCGGTCGTTGCGACCGTCATTGCCGTGGCCATCATCATCGCCCTGCTGGGCATGTTGATCCGCATTCTGATTCAGCCATTGCACCTCATGACCCGCGCCATGGCTGATATCGCCGACGGCGAAGGCGACCTGACCAAGCGCCTGACCATCCAGAACAATGACGAATTCGGCACCCTCGGCACTGCGTTCAACCGCTTCGTCGAACGCATTCACGGCTCGATCCGCGAAGTGTCCTCGGCCACCGGGCAAGTCAACGAAGTGGCGTTGCGCGTGGTCGCGGCTTCCAACTCGTCGATGTTCAACTCCGACCAGCAAGCCTCGCGCACCAGCAGCGTCGCAGCCGCCATCAACCAGCTCGGCGCCGCCGCCCAGGAAATTGCCCGCAACGCCGCCCAGGCGTCGAGCCAGGCCAGCGATGCCCGCAGCCTGGCCGAAGATGGTCAACACGTGGTGGACCGCAGCATCGTGGCGATGAATCAACTGTCGAGCATGCTCAGCGCATCGAGTTCCAACATCGAGTCGCTGAACAGCAAAACGGTGAACATCGGGCAGATTCTCGAAGTGATCACCAGCATTTCCCAACAGACCAACTTGCTGGCGCTCAACGCCGCGATTGAAGCCGCCCGTGCCGGTGAAGCCGGTCGTGGTTTTGCCGTGGTGGCGGACGAAGTGCGCAACCTGGCACATCGCACGCAGGAATCGGCACAACAGGTGCAAACCATGATCGAGGAGCTGCAGGTCGGCGCCCGGGAATCGGTCAGCACCATGAGCGACAGTCAGCGCCACAGCCAGGACAGCGTGGAAATCGCCAACCTCGCGGGTGAACGCCTGAACAGCGTGACGCTGCGTATCGGTGAAATCGACGGCATGAACCAGTCGGTGGCTACCGCGACCGAAGAACAGACCGCCGTGGTGGAGTCGATCAACGTCGACATCACCGAGATCAACACGCTGAATCAGGAAGGCGTGGAAAACCTGCAATCTACATTGCGCGCGTGCTCGGACCTTGAGCAGCAGGCGGCGCGGTTGAAGCAGTTGGTAGGCAGTTTCCGTATCTAACGTCTGGACTGGCCTCTTCGCTGGCAAGCCAGCTCCTACAGGGTTTAGCGTGAAGCCTGTAGGAGCTGGCTTGTCGGATCGCCGCACCGCAGCGAACGCCTCGTCTCAACCCTCACTGCCCCCACCCGCACAACCCCAACCGAACATCTATCCTTCATATAGGTCAACCAAGGGAGTACCGGGACTGGAGGATCGTTCATCGTGCATATCGCTGACATCACCATGTTCTACGCCCCTGCCAGCGGTGGCGTACGCACTTATCTGGATGCGAAGCACCGTCGTTTGGGCATCAAACCGGGCATTCGCCACAGTTTGTTGATTCCCGGATCTTCTTTTAGCGAACAGGATGGTATTTACACCGTTCCGGCCCCTGCCCTGCCCTTCGGCAAGGGCTATCGCTTCCCTCTGCGCCTCGCGCCCTGGCGCAATGTCTTGCAGGATTTGCAGCCTGACCTGATCGAAGTCGGCGATCCTTATCTCACGGCCTGGGCGGCGCTGGATGCGCGGCGCCAACTCGATGTGCCGGTCATCGGCTTTTATCACTCGGACCTGCCCCTGCTGGTCAGCAACCGCATGGGCCATTGGGTGACCAACAACGTCGAGGCCTATGTCAGCAAGCTCTACGGCAACTTTGACCGCGTACTGGCGCCCAGTCAGGTCATGGCCGACAAGCTCACCGGGCTTGGAGTCAAGAATGTGTTTGTGCAACCGCTCGGCGTCGACCTGCAAACCTTCAATCCCGATGCCAGAGACCCCGGGCTGCGGGCCGAGTTGGGCCTGGACGAAAACACCCGGTTGCTGATCTTCGCCGGGCGCGGCGCCAAGGAAAAAAACCTGCCGGTGCTGCTCGACTGCATGAAACGCCTGGGCCGACGCTATCACCTGCTGCTGGTTGGCTCGTCGATGCCCACGGCCGTGCCGTCCAACGTGACGGTGATCGACGAGTTCTGCCCGGCCGTACAAGTTGCCCGCCTGATGGCCAGTGCCGATGCACTGTTGCACGCCGGCGATCAGGAAACCTTCGGTCTGGTAATTCTGGAGGCCATGGCCAGCGGTATTCCGGTGGTGGCCGTGGCGGCCGGGGCCTTCAAGGAAATCGTCACCGAGGACTGCGGCCGGCTCTGCGCGCCGAACAATCCCGCCGCGATGGCCACCGCCGTTCGAGAACTGCTCGGGTCGGGCAACACAACGCTGGGCAAACAGGCGCGATTGCATGTCGAACGGCATTACGCCTGGGATACGGTGGTCAACAGCTTGTTGCGCCACTACCACGCCGTGCTTGGCAGCCAATGGCCGCTGACAGCCAATGGTTGAGTCCATGAACAGTCCCGCTTTACTGCTGGTACTGCACGACGTGGCACCGCCAACCTGGGCCGATTATCAGCCGTTCGTCAAAGCTGTCGACGCCTTGGGTGGCGTGCCGATCACCTGGCTGGTGGTCCCGGACTTCCACAAACACAACAACCTGGACGCCCATCCGCAATTTCGCCGCCAGCTCAGTACCAGGCTCGCCCGGGGCGACGAACTGGCGCTGCATGGCTACTTCCACTGCGACGACGGGCCGATGGCCAGCAATCCCCGAGACTGGTTCATGCGTCGGGTGTACACCTACGAAGGCGAGTTTTACCGTTTGTCGCAGGAAGCCGCCCTCGCCCGCCTGCGTTCGGGCATCGAGATGTTCCACCGCCATGACTGGCCGCTGGAGGGGTTCGTCGCCCCTGCCTGGCTGATGAGCCAAGGCACTCGCCAGGCATTGCGCCAATTGCCGTTGAGTTACACCAGCGACTCGCAGCACTTGTACCGGCTGCCGGATTTCACCGCATTCGAGGCGCCAGGGCTGGTCTGGAGTGCGCGCAGTGCCTGGCGCCGGGGCCTATCGAAGCTCGTCAGCGACTGCCGTGAACAACGCTGGCAGCAGGCCCCGGTGATTCGCCTGGGCCTGCACCCGGTGGACATGCGCCATGAGCTCTCGCGCCGATATTGGCTACAAACCCTCGAGCGCCTGCTCGACAACGGACGTGTTCCGATGACCAAGGCCCAGTGGCTGGCGCTGCAGAACGACCAACTGGGGTGCATCGCATGAGTCGCGGACTGCTGTTGCTCGTTGGCCTGCTCGCGGCCGTGCTCATTCCATTACTGTTGGGCGGCAGCGAAACCTGGTCCCGGCTGACCGGTTTTCCGCTACCGTGGTTGCTGATCATGTTCGGCATGATCCTGCTGTGCTGGGGCGTGAACACCCTGCGTCTACGCCTGTTGCTGGGGGATCAATGCGACAAGGTCAGCCGGCTCAGGAGCCTCGGTGTGGTGATTGCCGCCGAATTTGCCTATTGCGCCACACCCGGCGGCAGCGGCGGGCCTCTGACGATCATGGCTTTGCTGGCACGTTACGGCGTACGTCCGGCCAAGGGCACTGCGGTGTTTGCCATGGACCAGTTGAGCGACTTGTTGTTTTTCCTTTGTGCCCTGAGCGGGATTCTGATTTACGCCCTGTTCCAACACCTGAGCCAGCGCATGGAATGGATGCTGATGGTCAGCGCCGTTTCGCTGTTCGGCGGTATGATCAGTTGCGTCATGGTGGCCCGGTATCACCGTTTATTGATTCGCCTGAGCGGCCGATGGCTCGCCCGAGTCAATGTCAAAGCGGCCACGCGAATGCGCTGGGCGCGCAAGCTCCTGCAGTTTTTGGCGGCGTTTACCGACACGCTGAAATTGCCCGTGCAGACCTTGATCAAGGTATTCGCCCTGACCTGCGTGCATTGGCTCCTGCGCTACAGCGTGCTGTACCTGGCGTTGCGCGGGCTCGACGCGGATTTGCAGTGGGCCTGGACTTTTCTGATCCAGATTCTGGCACTCAGCGCCGGGCAATTCAGCCTTCTGCCGGGCGGAGCCGGGGCGGCGGAGTTGACATCGGCGGCGTTGCTGGCCCCCATGGTCGGGAAGTCCACGGCGGCGGCCGCGATTCTGATTTGGCGGGCGGTGACGTACTACTTCTATTTGCTGGTCGGTGGGCCGGTGTTTTTGCTGATGCTGGGCCGGCCGCTGCTGATGAAATTGATGAAACTCAGGCAGGCTTAGGTTTGTCCTCGGGCTCTTGCTGCAACTGTTCCCACAACTGCGCGGCGTCAGGAAACTCCGTACCCGTTTCAGGCCCCATGTCTTCCGGGTCGTAGCGGCTCAGGCAACCCTCACCCAGCGTGGCGGGAGCCTTGGATGTGGCTTTGTCCAGTGGATCGGCCATGGTCATGTCCTCGGTGCAGAAACGGCGAAGGACCTGAAGCGATTGAACGCCCAGACCCTTCGAGTTTCAACTGTGCCGCAGGCCTGTCAGAAGACGACGGTTTTGTTGCCGTGCACCAGCACCCGGTCTTCCAGGTGATAACGCAGGCCACGGGCCAGCACCATCTTCTCGACATCGCGGCCGAAACGCACCATGTCTTCGATGCTGTCGCTGTGGCTGACGCGTACCACGTCCTGCTCGATGATCGGGCCGGCATCCAGCTCTTCGGTCACATAGTGGCAGGTCGCGCCGATCAGCTTCACGCCACGCAGGGAGGCCTGGTGATACGGTTTGGCACCGACGAACGACGGCAGGAAGCTGTGGTGAATGTTGATGACCTTGTGCGCGTATTCGCTGCACAACTCCGGCGGCAGGATTTGCATGTAACGGGCAAGCACCACCACTTCGGCATCGTGCTGTTTGACCAGGCGCGAAACCTCGGCGAAGGCCGGCTGCTTGTCCTGCGGATTGACCGGGACGTGGTAGTACGGGATACCGTGCCACTCCACCATGCTACGCAAGTCATCATGGTTGGAAATCACGCAGGAAATTTCGCAGTCCAGTTCATCGCTGTGCCAGCGGTGCAGCAAATCGGCCAAGCAGTGCGACTCGCGGCTGGCCATCAGGACCACACGTTTCTTTTGCTCGGTATCGGTGATGCGCCAGTCCATCGAGAACTCTTCGGCGATCGGGGCAAAGGCTTCACGAAACGCTTCGATACCAAATGGCAGGGAGTCGGCACGGATTTCGTGACGCATGAAGAACCAGCCACTGAGATTGTCCGAGTGATGGCTCGCTTCAGTGATCCAGCCGTTGTGTGATGCCAGAAAGTTACTGACTTTGGCAACGATGCCAACACGGTCCGGGCAAGAAATCACCAGACGAAAAGTGCGCATGAGGGGGAAACTCCAGAACTTCGCAAAGGCCGCCATTCTAGCGATTGCGCAGCAAAACTGCAGTATTGTTGACGTTTCGCCCCGCCGGAAGGTCGGTGCGGCAGGATGGATAGCGCAGATGCCGGTTCGCCCGGATGCTCTAGCGGTGCGGGTCATTTGTTAAATTATGTATATCCGGCAGACCTGGACCACACTAATAAACGCATTACAGATGTGCGCCAAAGACACAGCAATTAAATTAAATAAAGTTGGCTTAAATGTTTACTTGATGAAACACCGTGACTATTATTGCCGCACTGTCACCTGCCATCCAGCGCACAACATAAGGTAGTCCACATGTCCTTGATCAACGAATATCGCGCCACCGAAGAAGCTATCAAAGAGCTGCAAGCCCGTTTGAAGAACCTGTCCCAAGACGACAAACTGCAAACCGAGCTGGAATTCGAAGGCAAACTGCGCACCCTGATGGGTGAATACTCGAAATCCCTGCGCGACATCATCGCGCTGTTGGATCCAGAATCCAAAACCAAGGCACCACGCGGCGGTGCAGTGAAAACTACCGGCACCAAGCGTGCTCGCAAAGTTAAACAATACAAAAACCCGCACAACGGTGAAGTCATCGAAACCAAAGGTGGCAACCACAAGACTCTGAAAGAGTGGAAAGCCAAGTGGGGCGGTGACGTGGTGGAAGGCTGGGCTACCCTGCTGGGCTAAGCTTCAGAGCTTGTCGCAGACGGATCCGTGACAAAAAATAACGCCAGCAAATGCTGGCGTTTTTTATGCCCGGTGTTTTAAGCCCTGGCATGTTCGATTTCAAAGACGCAAACGCTGACGCAATCCCTGGACATAATCCTGCCACTCACTGAGCACCCCCTGCTGAAACGGAGTGGCACTAACGCTCAATTGGGCCGCGGCTTCTACAAAACTTTCAAGGGTATTTGGCGCCCCACACTCGGGTTCTGACAAACGTTTCTGACAGAATATTCGCCAGCGTTCTTGCTCCTCGGAATTCAACGTGTCGGAAAAGTTACGTGCGCGATATCGAAACAGCAATTCAGGCAAACGTTCGTCATCGAAAGGCCACTGCTCTTGTGCCAATTGCATCGGGTCAACGGTTCTGACTTGCTCACACAATCGCCGATCCCGATCACCGATAAATCCATCATATAACTGTTGCTCCGGATCCTGGCTCTGGGAAAAATCTTCGCGAGCATAGATCGCCAGGACTTTATCCAGCCAAACTTTCCGGGCGTCATTGAGCTGCAACACCCGCTGCTGATACAGCGCCATATCCAGCCCCAGACGCTGCTGATCTTCCTGGCGAAGTACCGACAACGGTGCCACCACCGGGCACTTGTTGATGTGAATCAGCTTCAACGGCACCGGCAACTCACCTTCGGCCAGCTCGTCACGGCGGGTATACAAGCGCTGACGCAAGCTTTCGGCATCCAGATCGAGCAGGCCCTGGGGATCGAGGTGCAGGTCACAGACAATCAGGGCGTTCTTGTTGCGCGGGTGCCAGGCCAGTGGCAACACCACACCCACATAGCTGCGCGCGGCCGAAAATCGCCCGGAAACATGCACCAGCGGTTGCAGCAGGCGTATCTGGTCCATGACTTTTTGCTTGCTGCGCAGTTGAAACAGCCAGTCGTACAGCTTTGGCTGTTTTTCCCGTATCAGGCGCGCCAGGGCGATCGTCGCGCGAACGTCCGACAGCGCTTCGTGGGCATTGCCATGGTCGATGCCGTTGGCAGCGGTCAGGCGTTCAAGCTTGAGCGTGACCCGCCCCTCGTCATCGGTCGGCCAGACCATGCCGTCGGGGCGCAAGGCATAAGCGGCGCGCACCACATCGATCAGGTCCCAGCGGCTGTTGCCGCCCTGCCACTCCCGCGCATAGGGGTCGAAAAAGTTTCGGTACAGGCTGTAGCGGGTCATCTCGTCGTCGAAACGCAAGGTGTTATACCCCGCGCCACAGGTGCCGGGCGCGGCCAGCTGCGCATGCACCCGGGTCATGAAATCGGCTTCGCTCAAGCCTTGCGCCTGCAGTTGCCCGGGGGTGATTCCGGTGATGGTGCAGGCGGCCGGATGCGGCAGGATGTCGTCACTGGGCTGACAGTAAAGATTGACCGGCGCGTCGATTTCATTGAGATCGAAGTCGGTGCGCAGGCCGGCCATTTGCAACGGACGGTCGCAACGGGGATTGATGCCAGTGGTTTCGTAGTCGTACCAGAAGATGGAGGTCACGGGCGATTCCTGAACTGAAGATCGGCAAAGTCTAGGCGTTCACCTCCTTCCCCGGCCAGTAGTCTTGTCATTCAAGCACCTTGCGCGACTCAGCATGCAATACATAGTTATGTCGTTTCCCCCCGCATAGGCTGCTAGCATCGGATAGACACAGAATCCCGATCCAGGCCACATCATCAGGTTGCCCATGTTCGAGACCACAGCACTGCCAGGGAATGTGCCGCTGTCACCGCCGCTGGATACGCGGTACCAGGTCGAAACGCCGGAGGGCGTCGACCTGCCACTGCGCCCGGCCGGGTTGATGGTCCGTGCGCTGGCCTTCTCCATCGATCTTGGTTTGCGCGGCCTGGTCCTGGGCTTGCTGTTCATTGCACTGGCGATGCTGGGCAAACTGGGTGCCGGGATCGGGTCGATCCTGCTGTTCGTGGTGAGCTGGTGGTACATGGTGCTGTTCGAGGTACTGAACCACGGCCGCTCGCCGGGCAAGCAATGGATGGGGCTGCGGGTGGTGCACGACGATGGCACCCCGGTTGGCTGGTCCGCGTCGCTGCTGCGAAACCTGTTGCGCGTTGTCGACCTGCTGCCCTTCGGTTACTTCCTCGGGGCCATCAGTTGCCTGCAACATCCCCACTTCAAGCGTCTCGGCGATATCGCCGCCGGGACCCTGGTGATCTACCGCGAACAAACGCACGCCCGCCCCGAACTCCCCGAAGCCCAACCCCGCCGCCCGGCCTTTGTCCTGACACTCACCGAGCAAAGGGCCATCATCGGGTTTGCCGAGCGCCAGGGCGAACTCTCCGAAGCGCGGGTCAATGAACTGGCCGCGATCCTCGCCCAACCATTGCAAGTCCAGCCCCCGCAGGCGGTGACCGAACTCAACGGTATCGCCCGCGGCTTTTTGGGGCCGACATGAAGCAAAGCCTTTTTGAAAGCCGGCACAAGGCCGAATGGGAACAGTTCACTCACCTGCTCGAGCAATTGGAGCACGACAGGAAAGCCACCGACGCCGGCAGCTTCCCGAAGGACTACCGACGCCTCTGCCACCACTTGGCACTGGCCCGGGAGCGTGGCTACAGCAGTTTCCTGATCGACTCCCTGCAGCAACAAGTGCTGCGCGGACACCAACAGCTTTACCGTCATCGCAGCCGTTTGGGCGCCAACGTGCTGGCATTCATCCTGGCCGACTTTCCGCGACTGGTGCGCGAACAGTGGCGTTTCGTCCTCGCCGCCAACCTGATGTTCTTTACCAGCCTGGCCGGTTTCGCGCTGCTGGTGTACCTGTACCCGGACCTGGTCTACAACCTGATCCCCGCCGAGCAGGTCAGCGAGATGCAAAGCATGTACGACCCCGTTGCCGGCCACCTCGGGCGCACGGCGGAACGGGCCGCCAGTGAGGACTGGGCGATGTTCGGCTACTACATCATGCACAACATCGGCATTGCCTTTCAGACCTTCGCCAGCGGTTTGCTGTTCGGCCTGGGCAGCGTGTTTTTCCTGATTTTCAACGGCCTGATGATCGGTGCGGTGGCCGGGCACCTGACCTATGTCGGCTACGGGCAAACCTTTTGGTCATTCGTGATCGGCCATGGCGCATTCGAACTCAGCGCCATTGCCCTGGCCGGTGCCGCCGGCCTGAAGCTGGGCTGGGCGTTGGTCGCCCCGGGGCGCCTGCCACGCGCCGAGGCCTTGCGATTGGCGGCGCGCAAGAGTGTGCTGCTGGTCTGCGGGGTCATGCTGTTTCTGTTGATCGCGGCGTTTATCGAAGCCTATTGGTCGTCAATGACCGGCCCTTCGCACCAGACCAAGTACTTGGTCGGCGCGGCGCTCTGGTTGCTGATGGTGGTTTATCTCGTATTTGCCGGACGTCGCCACCATGCGCCTGAGTGACGCCACGGTGGTGATTCGCCCGCGCTCGACCTGGGAAGCCATGGACCTCGGAGTGCTCCTGAGCCAACGCCATCGACGCCTGTTGATGACCAGTTGGGCCTTGGTCACCTTGCCGGTTTTCGTGCTGCTCAGTTGGGTGCTCTGGGATTCGCCCTCTCTCGCCGTGTTCATTTTCTGGTGGCTGAAGCCGGCGTTCGAACGCCTGCCCTTATACATCCTGTCCCAGGCGATGTTCGGTGAAACGCCCACACTCAAGCAGGCCCTGCACCAATGGCCACGCCTGCTCAAACCGCAATTGCTGGCCAGCCTGACCTGGCGACGCCTGAGTTTACCCCGCAGTTTCGTGATGCCGGTGGTGCAACTCGAAGGACTGGACGGGCAGCAACGGCAACAGCGTCTACAGGTGCTGTTGCAGCGAGACGCTGGCGCCGCACGCTGGCTGACAATCATCGGCGCGCACCTGGAAGGCGCGTTGTGGATCGGCTTGATGGTGTTGTTCTATCTATTGCTGCCACAACAGGTCGCGCTCGACTGGAGCTGGCAGTCGCTGATCTCGGCGGCCACCCAGGACTGGCGCTGGCTGGAACACCTGACCAACGCCTTTTATGCACTGGTGCTGGTGGTCTGGGAACCGATCTATGTCGCCTGCGGTTTCAGTCTGTACCTGAACCGGCGCACCGTGCTGGAGGCCTGGGATATCGAACTGGTGTTCCGCCGAATGCGCCAACGCCTCGTCAGTGCAGGCGCTGTCCTGTTGATGGCCGTGATTGCGCTGATGCCGCCCAACCACAGCGCATGGGCCACCGAACCGGCCATCTCACCCGACAGCCCGCGCTTGCTGGACCAGCCCCTGACCAGCCAGGCCTCCAGGGACAGCATCAAGTCGATCCTCGAGCAGCCGCCCTTCAAGAACCGGGAAACGGTGACGCGCTACCGCTTTGGCGAAGAGCAACCGAGTCCTGAAGCCGCGGACGATGGCAAGACACTGCAATGGTTGAAGGCGCTGTTGAAGCTGTTCGAGGGGCAACGCTTCGGGGCATTGGCGACCCTGATTGAAATCGTGCTGTGGGGCATCGTCATGGGTGCCGTCGGCCTGTTGATCTGGCGCTATCGCGACTGGTTGCAGGCGTTCGTCAGCCTCCGACCGATCCCCGTCAACAAAGCCACGGGGCTATTACCGCAGCAGGCATTCGGCATGGACCTCAAGCCCGAATCCCTGCCCGCCGACATCGCCGCCCACGCCGAAAGTCTTTGGCAGACTCATCCACGCGAAGCACTTGGTTTGCTCTATCGCGCCCTGCTCAGCCGTCTGTTGCACGACTTCAACATCGCGCTCAAGTCCGCCGACACTGAAGGCCAAGTGCTTCAGCGTATCGAGCTATTACAGCAACCGGCCTTGCTGGCCTACAGCAAAAACCTGACCGGGCACTGGCAAAACATGGCCTACGGTCATCGCCTGCCGCCCGCTCAGGTGCAGCAGGAACTGTGTAACGGCTGGCGCGTTCTGTTCGGCTCGCAGGTTGTCCGTTGAATCGGCGCTGGGGGTCGATAACCGGGGTGTTGATCGCCGTGTTGCTGGCAGCGCTGAGTGTTTATCTGTACCTCAAGGCAACCCCCTACCAGACCGACATCGACCACGGTCCCGCCCCCGAAGCCAGGGCCAACCCATATCTGGCGGCGGAGCTGTTCCTGCGCAAGCAAGGCCTGAGCGTCGACCACGCCAATGGCCTCGACATCCTGCCCAGCCTCGACCCGCATCAACACAGCCTGCTGTTGCTCGCAGAGCGCTACAACATGACCCCACGACAGATCGACCAGGTGCTGAACTGGACCCGGGCCGGCGGGCGGCTTCTGTTCGTCGCCGAAGCGCTGTGGGATGAAAAACGCGGTCATAGCAATGATCTGCTGCTCGATCGGGTGCAACTGCACCAGTCCCTGAGTAAGGACCTCAAGGCAGCGCCACCCAATGTCGGCGCAGATCCGTACCCGGAACTGACCAAGCTCTATCTGGAAAACGAAGACGCCCCGGCCTATGCCGGTTTCGATACCGCGTTCCATCTCGAAGACCCGAAAAACCTCTCCCAGGCCTGGGCCAACAGCGCCGGGGCCACACACATGATGCAGCTCGGTTACGGTCTCGGCTCGATCATCGTGGTCACCGATGCCGACTTGTGGAAAACCCCGGCCATCGACCAGTACGACAATGCCTGGCTGCTCTGGTACCTGACCGCCGACACCCGCGTGACGCTGATCTTCAATACCGATCACGACAGCCTGCCGACCTTGCTGCTGCGTTATTTTCCCCAGGCGCTGGTCGCGTTGTTCGCTTTGATCGGTCTGGGTTTCTGGCACTTCGGTGTGCGTCAGGGGCCATTGCTGGAACCGGCGCCGAAAGCACGCCGGCAACTGCAGGAGCACCTGCGCGCCAGTGCCGACTTCCTGTTGCGTCGCAACGGTCAGGCCGGCCTGCTGCAAGCCTTGCAGCAAGACATCCTGCGGCGCATGCGGCGTCGCCATCCCGGCTTTGAACAACTCGTCGTTGCCGAACAATGGCTAGTGCTCGCGCGCCTGACCGGCCAACCCACACGCGCTATCAGCCAGGCCATGAGCCCGCGACCGAAGCAACGACTTACCAGCGTTGAATTCAGCCGTCAGGTCGCCCATCTGCAATCCTTGAGGAACGCCCTATGAGTCAACCGATCGAGCCCGACGTACCGACGAGCCACGCCGCTCAACAACGTCAGCGTGCCGGCCATCTGGCCCAGGCCGTACGCAAAGAATTGCAAAAAGCAGTGATTGGCCAGGACCGCGTGATCGACGACGTCCTGACCGCGCTGATCGCCGGCGGCCACGTGTTGCTCGAAGGTGTGCCGGGTTTGGGCAAAACCCTGTTGGTGCGTGCCCTCGCCCGTTGCTTCGGCGGTGAGTTCGCGCGTATCCAGTTCACCCCGGACCTGATGCCCAGCGACGTCACCGGGCATGCGGTGTATGACTTGCAGACCGAGCAATTCAAACTGCGCAAGGGGCCGTTGTTCACCAACCTGCTACTGGCCGACGAGATCAACCGTGCCCCGGCGAAAACCCAGGCGGCGCTGCTCGAAGCCATGCAGGAGCGGCAAGTCACCCTAGAAGGCCAGGCATTGCCGATTGCGCAACCGTTCATGGTGCTCGCCACGCAAAACCCGATCGAACAGGAAGGCACTTACCCCTTGCCGGAAGCTGAACTGGACCGCTTCATGCTCAAAGTGCGCATGGATTACCCCGACGCCGAGCAAGAGCTGAACATGGTGCGTCAGGTCAGCCGCTCGACCCGGGCCGATATGCTCGACGTTCAACCGATGCGCACGTTGTTGCAGGCCAAGGATGTACTGGCCCTGCAACGCATCGCCAGCGACCTGGCGCTGGACGATCAGGTGCTCGATTACGCCGTGCGCCTGGCCCGCTCCACCCGCAGCTGGCCCGGCTTGATCCTCGGCGCCGGCCCGCGCGCGTCCATCGCTCTGGTGCGATGCGCCCGGGCTCGTGCGCTACTGCGCGGTGGTGAGTTTGTGATTCCGGATGACATCAAGGGCTGCGCCCTGGCCGTGCTGCGCCATCGTGTGCGCATCGCGCCGGAGCTGGACATCGAAGGCCTGGATGTCGATCAGGTACTCCAGCAGATGCTCGACCAAGTGCCGGCGCCACGCCTGTGAAACCCTCGCGCCTGATGCTCGCCTGGCTGCTGGTCCTGCTGGCCTGCGGCATTGCGTCGGGTACTTTGCGCGCATTGGAATTCGCGGTTCCGGCGAATCTCATGGCGATCAACTGGGGGCTGCTCCTGGCGCTGCTGGCCCTGGCCCTGCTGGATGCCGTACGCGTGAAACGCCTGCCTTCACCCCGGCTGAAACGCCAGTTGCCCGGCAGCCTGGCACTGGGTCGATGGAGCGAGGTGCAACTGAACCTGGAACACGACTTTACCCAACCGCTTAACGTAGAAGTTTTCGACCACGTGCCAACGGGCCTGAGCTTCGAACACCTGCCCCTGACGGTCGAGCTGCAACCCGGCCGGCACAGCCAGGCCGGTTATCGCCTGCGCCCGCTCCAGCGCGGTCACTTCAACTTCAAACACTGCGAAATCGACCTGCCAAGTCCCTTGGGGCTCTGGTCGGACAGACGCTTGCTCGAACTACCGGACGCCACCCGCGTCTACCCCGACTTCGCCCGTCTCTATGAGGGGCAATTACTGGCAGTGGACAACTGGCTCAGCCAGCTTGGCGTCCGCCAGAAACAGCGGCGGGGCCTGGGCCTGGAATTCCACCAACTGCGCGAATTTCGCGAGGGCGACAGCCTGCGCCAGATCGACTGGAAAGCCACAGCGCGCCAGCGCACGCCGATTGCCCGGGAGTATCAGGACGAACGCGATCAGCAGATCATTTTCATGCTCGACTGCGGCCGGCACATGCGCAGCCAAGATGATGAGCTGTCGCACTTCGACCATGCCCTCAACGCCTGTCTGTTGCTCAGCCATGTCGCGCTACGCCAGGGCGACGCGGTGGGCCTGAGTACATTCGCCAGCGAACAACCGCGCTACCTCGCGCCGGTCAAAGGCACCAGTCATCTCAACACCCTGCTCAACAGCGTTTATGACTTGAACAGCAGCCAACGCAGCACCGACTATCAAGCCGCGGCCACGCAACTGCTGGCACGGCAAAAACGCCGGGCACTGGTGGTGCTGGTGACCAACCTGCGCGAAGAAGACGACGATGAGTTGCTCCCGGCGGTCAAGCGCCTGAGTCAGCAACATCAGGTACTGGTCGCGAGCCTGCGCGAAGACGTGCTCGACACCCTGCGCCAGTCATCCGTGCAGACTTTGCCCGAAGCGCTGGCCTATTGCGGGACCGTGGACTACCTGAATGCACGCGCAGAACTCCATGAGCGCTTGAACGCTCATGGCGTGTTGGTGATGGATGCACGGCCCGGCGAGTTGGGGGCAGAGCTGGTGACTCGGTACCTGGGCTGGAAAAGAACCGGACTTTGAGCCGGAGCAGTCACTCACAGCCCAATTCCTATTGATCTCAGGCCGAAGCCGGCAGCGGCAGAAAACTGAAATACTGCTTCAGCGCCTCCACCAGTTGCCCATATTCCGGTGGCGCCCGTTGCAGGCTGAACCCGGCGTCGTAATGTCGGGGGGTTGCGTCTTCGTGGCACCACAGGCAACAGGCCTGCAGATCGATGATCCGCTGGCCACCTTCGCTGGCGGGAATTTTCAGGCGCAGGTTGAAGTCCGCGCCGATCATCATCGGCAGGTGGCTGATTAGCATCAGTCCGTCTTCGGAGACATTGCCCAGGTAGCCAATGGGTTTGCCGGTGATGCCGTTGAACACTTTGAGGAAATACGGCAGTTGATGCCGCTCGATTCGGCGGTCGGTGAACATGTGCAATTTCGCCATGCAAGGCTCTTAAGCAGAGCCGCACTACTGCTTCGGAACGGGTACGCATCAAGTCTTGCCCGCTCTCCCCGCTTCCGGTGCGCCAGTCCTGACAGCGCTGAGTCCTGCTTGTGCCGGTCACAGGTGTTGCCCCGGTTCATCAGAGGCAAGGCTCTAAAACCGGTTCATTGGACTATAGCTCAGCACCGCCGGGGAGCCAGCGATCAGAGGGTTACCGCCATCAGAACTGGGTCGGTTTAACGGCCGCTGCACTGCGCGTCGGATAGTGGCCCAGGCTCTGCAGGGTTTCAATGCGGGCATGGGCGCGGTAGGCGTACTCGCTCTGTGGATAAGACGCCATGATGAACTGATAGGTCTGGGCCGCGTCGATGAACATCTTCTGTCGCTCCAGGCACAGGCCGCGCATCATTGACACTTCCGGCCACACGTAAGGCCGCGCGCGGCTGTCGCGTTCGACCTTGGACAGTTCGAGCATCACCTGCTCGCAATTGCCCCGGTCATAGGCGCTGTAGGCATTGTTCAAATGATGGTTCATCGACCAACGGGTGCAGCCCGTGACGCTGAGGGCAAGGGCGGCAATGAGCACGAATCGCATGGGGGGATCTCCTGTCTTGAACCCTGTATCGACCCATGGTCGGAAATCTTCAGGCTGCCGGACGTAAAGTTGCAGGGTTCAATAAAGAAAGAAATAAGTAGTGCAAACGAACAATGACTACAACATCGGAGCATAGTAGCCTCAGTCAGCGCTTGAACTCAGGAGTCATTGCATGTCCGTCCGTCGTACCAAAATCGTCGCTACCCTTGGCCCGGCCAGTAACTCGCCGGAAGTTCTCGAACAGCTGATTCTGGCTGGCCTGGACGTCGCCCGCCTGAACTTCTCCCACGGCACCCCCGACGAGCACAAGGCTCGCGCGAAGCTGGTGCGTGACCTCGCCGCCAAGCACGGCCGCTTCGTCGCCCTGCTGGGTGACCTGCAAGGCCCGAAAATCCGTATCGCCAAGTTCGCCAACAAGAAGATCGAGCTGAAGATCGGTGATCAATTCACCTTCTCCACCAGCCATCCTCTGACCGAAGGCAACCAGCAAGTGGTCGGCATCGACTACCCGGACCTGGTCAAGGACTGCGGCGTGGGCGACGAGCTGCTGCTCGACGACGGCCGCGTGGTGATGCGCGTCGATACTGCCACGGCCACCGAACTGCACTGCACAGTGACCATCGGCGGCCCGCTGTCCGACCACAAAGGCATCAACCGTCGCGGTGGCGGCCTGACCGCTCCGGCCCTGACTGAAAAAGACAAGGCTGACATCAAGCTCGCTGCGGAAATGGAAGTCGACTACCTCGCGGTATCCTTCCCGCGTGACGCCGCCGACATGGAATACGCCCGTCAACTGCGCGACGAAGCCGGCGGCACCGCCTGGCTGGTGGCGAAGATCGAACGCGCCGAAGCCGTGGCCGACGACGAAACCCTCGACGGCCTGATCAAGGCATCCGACGCGGTGATGGTTGCCCGTGGTGACCTGGGCGTGGAAATCGGCGACGCCGAGCTGGTGGGCATCCAGAAGAAGATCATTCTGCACGCACGCCGCCACAACAAGGCGGTGATCGTCGCGACCCAGATGATGGAGTCGATGATCCAGAACCCGATGCCGACCCGCGCTGAAGTTTCCGACGTAGCCAACGCCGTGCTCGACTACACCGACGCCGTGATGCTCTCGGCCGAAAGCGCCGCTGGCCTGTACCCGCTGGAAGCCGTTCAGGCCATGGCGCGCATCTGCATCGGTGCCGAAAAGCACCCGACCAGCAAGACCTCCAGCCACCGCATCGGCAAAGAGTTCGAGCGCTGCGACGAAAGCATCGCACTGGCGACCATGTACACCGCCAACCACTTCCCGGGCGTGAAAGCGATCATCGCCCTGACCGAAAGTGGCTACACCCCGCTGATCATGTCGCGCATCCGTTCCTCGGTGCCGATCTACGCGTTCACCCCACACCGCGAAGCCCAGGCTCGCGCGGCGATGTTCCGTGGCGTGTACACCATCCCGTTCGACCCGGCTTCGCTGGCGCCGAACGAAGTCAGCCAGAAGGCGATCGACGAACTGGTCAAGCGCGGCGTAGTACAGAAAGGCGACTGGGTCATCCTGACCAAGGGCGACAGCTACCACACCACCGGCGGCACCAACGGCATGAAGATCCTGCACGTTGGCGATCCGATGGTCTGAGTGACCGGTTGCTGAAAAACAAAAGCCCCGCCATGTGAATGGCGGGGCTTTTTTTGTAATGAAAACAGGCAATTAAACTTTTACTAAGCCCTCACCTATCAGATGTGACAGTAGGCAGCATTCTGCACGTATCGCTAAATACGATTGAGCTTGGCGAATATGGATGATCGATAGCCGCAATTGAATGCTGTCGTCGTTTATTAAACTCGCTGAAGTTAAATAATCTATTTATTAAAGGATGAGAAAAATGACTGCATCGCAGCTCGACCCCGGTGAACTCGACCCGAGTTTTGGGCCATTAAAAGACGGAATACTGGTGCTGAAATACGCCGATTTCATGATCACTAACGGCCAGCTTGTTTCTGAAGCACCCAACGGCAAAATCTATATTGCGGGAAGCAGCTGGTCACAGGACACAGTGCTAGCTGAGCATTTTTCCCTTACTCGGGTTTTGAGCGATGGCACGCTTGATCATGGTTTCGGCCTGGCTGGCACCAAACACGTCAGGCTCCCACGCCCTGGCAGCGACGGCTTAGGCACAACGCCCTTTCAAATCGTCTATCTGGGCAGTGGCGCAGAAGGCAAAATTCTTGTAACGGTAGGTCGCCACGTTGCGGGAGACGGCGCGTCGACGCAGGCGAGTTACCTGGTTCGCTTGACCGATAAAGGGGAGTTGGACGATAGCTTCGGTAACGACGGCATCTTGCTTATCAACCCATCTTCTGAAATCGATTCTGATCAGTCGTTGAGCTCAGAAGTCATGCAGTTCGGTAACACCTCGTCAAGCCGCAGCGTCCATGTGGCAGACGGCAAGATTTATGTTATTTCCGCAGCGTTTGAACCAGCAACAGGGCTTATCGCACGGGTGATGTGTTTTGATAACGACGGTAAGCCAGAGCTGTCGTTTAACGGAACAGGTTACGTGTCCCTGTCTGAAGTACTCAATGTGCGCAGCTCGTTTAATGACATCGTCGTGCAGGATGGAAAAATCACAGTATGCGGATGGGCCGGCTCTGGCGCCCTACTGGCTCGCATCAATACTGATGGAGGTTTTGACAAAACCTTTGCGGAAGCCGGATACAAGGTTTTGGAAGGGCCAAGTTTTCAATTTACTTCCCTTGCAGTACTGCCTGATGGGCGGACTGTCGCCGCGGGTTTTGGTTTCTCCGACCGTCGTGGCTTGCTGGCGGCTTATACATCCGGGGGCCAGATCGACAGGACGTTTAATCAAGGCGCTCATGTAGAGGAGAAGTTTGACAGTTCTGATACTGTCATGTTTTTGGGCATGGGGTTCAAAGATGGAAAAATTATTGCCTCGGGAAGATACATCGATGGCGCTCGAACTTTGAATTTTGTCACCGCGCGGTACCTGGCTAATGGTCGCCGCGACACAACCTTTGGGAAAGGCAAAGGCTGGATTATTCCCGACATTCGCGGCTACCGCCCCCTCGCTCACGGAATGAGTATGCAATCCGATGGAAAAATACTGGCGGTAGGAAATGACCATGATGGCTTTTATGGCAGAGCGGTCATCGTTACCCGGCTTTTAAACGGCGCCTGAAGAGTACTGATATTTTCGGAAGGCAACGCGCAACCTACTGAGCCGTTGCCTTTTGTCTACCTGTTGATAAAACCCGACAACGCCGCAATCGCCTCCGGCGAGCGCAGTCGTTGGGTGAACAACGCGCCCTCTTCTTCGATCACTTTGCGCAGCAGCTTCCGGTCCGGGGCCTTCATCAATTGCTTGCTGATGCGCACCGCCTCCGGTGGCAGCGACTCGTAACGCAGCGCCATCTCCCGCGCCTTGGCCAGCGCCGCTTTGCCACTGCCCAACGCCTCGGTCGCAATACCCCACTCGGCGGCTTGTTCACCGCTGAAACCTTCGCCGAGAAGCAACAATTCCGCCGCTTTTGCATGCCCGAGCAATCGAGGCAAGAGCAGGCTGGAACCGAACTCCGGGCAGAGCCCGAGATTGACGAAGGGCATGCGCAATCGCGCATCACGGCTAATATAGACGAGATCGCAATGCAGCAGCATCGTCGTGCCGATCCCCACCGCCGCACCCGCCACGGCGGCGATCACCGGTTTGCGGCATTCGAGCAAGTTGAGCATGAAATGGAATACCGGGCTGTCGAGGCCGCTCGGTGGTTGCTGAATGAAATCGGCGATGTCGTTGCCGGCCGTAAAGCATTCGGCAGAGCCGGTGATCAGCACGGCATTGATCCCGGGGTCGCTATCGGCCTGTTTCAGCGCATCGGCCAAGTGGCTGTACATGGCGCGGGTCAGGGCATTTTTCTTGTCTGGGCGATTCAGGCGCAGGGTCAACAGGCCGCGTTCGCGTTCAACTTGGATGGCATCGGTCATGGCAGGTCTCGCGTCTGAAAAGTCAGCGCTCAACCACGGGGCAGGAATACATCGGCCAGCAGTTGATTGCGCGGCAATCCCGCCAGATACAGGCGCCGGGCAAAGGCGTCGACACTGTCGGGGGCTCCGCAGAGTAAGGCCAGGGTTTGCCGCGAAACAAGCCGCAGTTGCGCCAAAGCCGCCGGCAACTCGGCCGGGGTCCACAGTTCGACACTCAGGTTCGGACGACTGGCGGCCATGGCTTGCAGGGGGCTGGCCAGGTAGTGCTCATCGGCATCATGGGCCAGGTGAATGACGCGGATGGCGCCTTGGTGATCCTGCCGCAGCGCTTCGCGCAATACACCAAACAATGGCCCCAACCCGGTACCGGCCGCCATCAACCACAACGGCCGGGCGTGCCAGTCCGGATCGTAATGCAAGGCACCGCCGCGCAGCTCACCGAGGCGGATCGGATCGCCGATGCGCAATTGCATGGCGGCATCGCTGAATTCCCCGGGCTTGCGACAATCGAGATGGAACTCCAGAAAGCGGTCTTCTTGCGGCAGGCTGGCGAGGGAATATGGCCGCGCCACGCTACCCGCCCACAACACCAGGTGCTGGCCAGCGCTATAGCGCAACGGTCGCTGGGGGATTACCCGCAATCGCAGCACCGTGGCGCTCAGCCAATCTACCGCCGCGACCTCGGCCGGATGGCCATCGAGTTGCGGGTCGAAGGCGTGCACCTGCAAGTCCTCGACCACCTGGCACTGGCATGCCAGGCGCCAACCCTGTTCACGCTGTTGTGCACTCAGGGCATCGGGGCGGCTGTCGCTCGGCAGGCCCCGTACACACTGCACCAGGCACGCATGACAACTGCCGGCGCGGCAACTGTAAGGCACTGGCACGCCGTTCTGGTTCAGCGCGTCGAGCAGATTGCTGCCCGCCGCCACCGACCAATTGCGCTCGCCGACCCGCAGCTCAGGCATCGACGTTCTCCCACGCCGCCGCGCATCGGTTGCGGCCGTCACGCTTGGCGCGATAGAGCGCCTGATCGGCCTGTTGCAAGGCGTCATCGAGATCGTCGCCCCGCTCCAGCAGGGTCATGCCGGCAGACAGGCTGAGGTTGCGCACATTCAGACCAATCAGCTCAACATCGGTGAACGCGATGCGCAGCCGTTCGCAGCACGAAGTCAAACTGTCGGCATCGCAATCGGGCAGCAGTACCACGAACTCTTCGCCGCCGTAGCGGGCCAGAACATCACCGTCGCGCAGACACGCGGAGGCAACGCCGGCAAAGGCTTGCAGCACCTGATCGCCGGCGGCATGGCCGTGCAAGTCGTTGATGCGCTTGAAATGGTCAAGGTCGATCAGCGCCAGGCCATGCACGACACCCGCGTCCATGGCGTTCAATTCGCGGGAAGCCAGGTGCAGGAAATGCCGACGATTGAACAGACCCGTGAGCTCGTCGGTGGCCACCAGGTCTTCGAGCTGGCGCATCATCCCGCGCAACGTGTCCTGATGCGCCTGCAAGGCAAAACGCCGCTGGCGCATGCGTTGTCGCGAGGTCTGGACATAGCGGGCATACAGCACCAGCCACACCAGCACGATGAACAGCACACAGACCTGGAGCACCGCCATGGCCGGGTCAGGCAGCTGGAAGTGGTAGCCCTCCCACAGCGTGATCGCACTGAAACTGATAAACACCAGCAGCGCGCACCGTACTAAAGACCGGCGTGACAGATGGAACAGGCCGAACAGCAGGATCAGCACGTAAAACACCAGAAACGCACCCCGGGCTTCGTCCAGATGAGCGATCAGCCAGGTTTGCCACCCCAGCCCCAGCAACACTTGCGCCTCGGTCAGGCTGGGGTCGGCGAAACGCAGGTTGTAGCCGCTGTAAAACACCGCGAACAGGGAGGCCTGGCTGATCACCACCAGCGTGCTGCCGATGATGACACTGGAAAGCGGCGCATCGTAGTGACCGGTAAAAAACGCCAGCCACAGCAACAGCAATGCCAGGGCATAGGTGCCGGCCGCGAGGGCGAAACGTTTGAGCAACAGGCGCTGGATGGCGTTATGGGTCAATCGTTGATTCACCGAATGAAAGGAGACTGACAGAGCGTCCTACTCTACAGACCGAATGTCACTTTAGTGGTGTGACCGATAAATGACCATCCAATTTTCAGGTTGACCCGACTCCCCTGTAGGAGCTGCCGCAGGCTGCGATCTTTTGATCTTGATCTTAAAAACAAAATCAAAAGATCGCAGCCTGCGGCAGCTCCTACAGGGATCGATCACGACAATGAGACCAAGGTTTGACCACTGGCGCGTGTGCCGTTCAACGAGGCGCGGTATACTGCCGCGCCTTTTTAGCGTCGCGCCAGCTTGCCCGGCGTGCCTTGAAAGGTGCTTGCAACCGACCGATGCACCCAAGCTGCAAGCACCTTATTGAATGTTCCCGTCTTTTAGAGGAGCGCGACTCATGACCGTGATCAAGCAAGACGACCTGATTCAGAGCGTTGCCGACGCCCTGCAGTTCATTTCCTATTACCACCCCGTGGATTTCATCCAGGCGATGCACGAGGCCTACCTGCGCGAAGAATCGCCAGCGGCCCGTGACTCGATGGCACAGATCCTGATCAACTCGCGCATGTGCGCCACCGGCCACCGCCCGATCTGCCAGGACACCGGTATCGTTACCGTGTTCGTGCGTGTCGGCATGGACGTGCGCTGGGATGGCGCCACCATGGGCCTGGACGACATGATCAACGAGGGCGTACGTCGCGCCTACAACTTGCCGGAAAACGTCCTGCGTGCTTCGATCCTCGCCGACCCGGCGGGCGCTCGCAAGAACACCAAGGACAACACCCCGGCCGTCATCCACTACTCCATCGTTCCGGGTAACACCGTGGAAGTGGACGTGGCGGCCAAGGGCGGCGGTTCCGAGAACAAGTCGAAGATGGCCATGCTCAACCCGTCCGACTCGATCGTCGACTGGGTGCTGAAAACCGTCCCGGAAATGGGCGCCGGCTGGTGCCCACCGGGCATGCTCGGCATCGGCATCGGCGGCACCGCCGAGAAAGCCGCGGTCATGGCCAAGGAAGTGTTGATGGAATCCATCGACATTCACGAGCTGAAAGCCCGTGGCCCGCAGAACCGCATCGAAGAAATGCGCCTGGAGCTGTTCGAGAAGGTCAACCAGCTGGGCATCGGTGCCCAGGGCCTCGGTGGCCTGACCACCGTGCTCGACGTGAAGATCATGGATTACCCGACCCACGCCGCTTCGCTGCCGGTGTGCATGATCCCGAACTGCGCCGCCACCCGTCACACGCACTTCGTGCTCGACGGTTCCGGCCCGGTTGCCCAGGAAGCGCCACCACTGGACGCCTACCCGGAAATCGTCTGGGAAGCCGGCCCGTCGGCCCGTCGCGTCAACCTCGACACCCTGACCCCGGAAGAAGTGCAGAGCTGGAAGCCGGGCGAAACCGTCCTGCTCAACGGCAAGATGCTCACCGGTCGCGACGCTGCGCACAAGCGCATGGTCGAGATGCTGAACAAGGGTGAAACCCTGCCGGTGGACCTCAAGGGTCGCTTCATCTACTACGTCGGCCCGGTCGATCCGGTCGGTGACGAAGTGGTTGGCCCGGCCGGCCCTACCACCGCGACGCGGATGGACAAGTTCACCCGTCAGATCCTCGAGCAGACTGGCCTGCTGGGCATGATCGGCAAATCCGAGCGCGGCCCTACCGCGATCGAAGCGATCAAGGACCACAAAGCCGTTTACCTGATGGCTGTCGGTGGCGCGGCTTACCTGGTGGCGCAAGCGATCAAGAAATCCCGCGTTGTCGCTTTCGCCGAACTGGGCATGGAAGCGATCTACGAGTTCGACGTAAAAGACATGCCTGTGACCGTTGCGGTCGACAGCAAGGGCGAGTCGGTACACATCACCGGTCCTGCCATCTGGCAGAAAAAGATCAGTGAAAGCCTGGCGGTAGAAGTGCAGTAAACGGCACTCAGGTCCGCTGAAAAAACCGGTTTGTCGGCAACGACAGACCGGTTTTTTTTCGGCCGGATAACTGTACTCCGGCGAGAGCAGACCGCCCTTCGCATGCTATGGTGCCCTCCCCCATTCTGGCCTGTTGTTCACTGCATGTTGCCGACTTCCCGAACCCTGCGCCTGGCGCTCTACACCCTGTTGATCATCTCCGGCGCCGCCATCGCCGCCACCCTGGCCATGCGCCACACCGTGCGCCAGTCAATGGTCGAAGACGCGGCTCGCGCCAATCAGCAACTGGCGCTGTATGCCACGTCCCTGCATACCCTGATCGAACGTTACCGCGCCCTGCCCTCCGTGCTGGCCCTGGACCCGGAACTGCGTTCGGCCCTCAAGGGGCCGGTGAGTGCCGAGCAGCAGGATGCACTGAACCGCAAACTGGAAAAGATCAACGGCGCCGCTCAATCCTCGACCCTGGAACTGCTTGATCGCACCGGTCTGGCCGTGGCGGCGAGCAACTGGCGATTGCCCAGCAGTTATGTCGGTCACAACTACGGTTTCCGTCCCTATTTCAACCAGACCCGCACCCAGGGCACGGGGCGCTTTTATGCCGTGGGGGTGACCAGCGGGATTCCCGGTTACTTCCTCTCCAGCGCGGTCAGCGATGACGACGGCCAGTTCCTCGGTGCCATGGTGGTGAAACTGGAGTTCCCCGAACTGGAACGCGAGTGGCGTCAGGGCAGCGACACGCTGCTGGTCAGCGATGCACGCGGGATCATCTTCATCGCCAATCAGCCGGGCTGGCGCTATCGCCTGCTCAAGCCGCTGAGCGACAGCGATCATGCCGAACTCAAGACCACCCGCCAGTACGACAAGCAGCCGCTGACGCCGCTTGAGTTTCAATCGTTGCGGCGCTTCGACGAAAACAGTGACCTGGCTCGGGTCGATGGCCCGGACGGCAAGGCCGATTACCTGTGGGAATCCCTGCCGCTGAGCACCGAAGGCTGGACCCTGCACCTGCTGCGTCGCCCGCAGGTCGCCTTCGAAGACAGCCGCAACGCCGCGCTTGCCGCGGCCGGGTTGTGGCTGACCCTGGTGTTCCTGTTGCTGTTTCTCAACCAGCGCTGGCGCCTGGCGAAAATGCGCCAGCGCAGTCGCGAAGAACTCGAACGACTGGTAGAAGAACGCACCCGCGACCTGCGCACCGCCCAGGAAGGCCTGGTGCAATCGGCCAAACTCGCGGCGCTGGGGCAGATGTCCGCCGCCCTCGCCCATGAAATCAACCAGCCACTCACCGCCCAGCGCATGCAGCTGGCGACCTTGCGCTTGCTGCTTGACCACGGCCGCGTCGACGACGCCTACAAGGCGCTCAAACCGGTGGATGAAATGCTCACCCGCATGGCCGCCCTCACCGGCCACCTGAAAACCTTCGCCCGCAAAAGCCCCAGCGGTTTGCGCGAACGCCTGGACCTGGCGGCGGTGGTGGACCAGTCGCTGCAATTGCTCGACACCCGGTTGCGCGACGAACAGGTCAGCACTGTGCTGCACCTGACCCGCCCGGCCTGGGTGCGTGGCGATGCGATTCGCCTGGAACAGGTGCTGATCAATCTGCTGCGCAACGCCCTCGATGCGATGCAGGACAAACCCTGCAAACGCCTGGAAATCCGCCTCGAAGCCGACGAGCAATTGTGGCGCCTGAGCGTGATCGACAATGGTGGCGGTATCGCCGAAGAGAACCTGTCCAAGGTCTTCGATCCGTTCTTCACCACCAAACCGGTGGGCGAAGGCCTGGGGATCGGTTTGGCCGTATCGTTTGCCATCGTTCACGAATCCGGCGGGCGCTTGAGTGCCGGCAATCATGACAAAGGTGCCGTGTTTACCCTGACCTTGCCCATCGACCTGGAGGTGCATGAAGCATGCTGAACTCAGTGATCGTGGTCGACGACGAAAGCAGCATCCGCAGTGCCGTCGAGCAATGGTTGAGCCTGTCGGGTTTCGAGGTGCAGCTGTTCAGCCGCGCCGATGAGTGCCTGGCGCAGTTGCCCAGGCATTTTGCCGGGGTGATTCTCAGCGATGTGCGCATGCCCGGCATGACCGGCCTGGAACTGCTGGCCGAGGTGCAACGCCGGGATGCCGATTTGCCGGTGATCCTGTTGACCGGCCACGGCGATGTGCCGATGGCCGTCGAGGCCATGCGCGACGGTGCCTACGATTTCCTCGAAAAACCCTTCAGCCCGGAAACCCTGCTCGGCAGCCTGCGCCGCGCCCTCGACAAGCGCCGGCTGGTGCTGGAAAACCGCGCGCTGCACGAACAGGCGGACAACCGCGCCAAGCTGGATGCCACGTTGCTCGGCGTGTCCCGTGGCCTGCAAAACCTGCGTCGGCAGGTTCTCGATCTGGCGGCGCTGCCGGTCAACGTATTGATCCGCGGTGAAACCGGCAGCGGCAAGGAACTGGTCGCCCGCTGCCTGCACGACTTCGGACCGCGGGCCGACAAGCCCTTTGTCGCACTCAACTGCGCGGCCATCCCCGAGCAATTGTTCGAGGCCGAGCTGTTCGGCCACGAGAGCGGCGCGTTCACCGGGGCGTCCGGCAAGCGCATTGGCAAACTGGAATACGCCGACGGCGGCACGCTGTTTCTCGATGAAATCGAAAGCATGCCCCTGGCCCAACAAGTGAAATTGCTGCGGGTGTTGCAAGAGCAAAAGCTTGAACGACTGGGTTCGAACCAGAGCATCCGCGTGGATCTGCGCATCATCGCCGCGACCAAACCGGACCTGCTCGACGAAGCGCGGGCCGGACGTTTTCGCGAAGACCTGGCCTATCGTTTGAACGTCGCAGAACTACGCCTGCCGCCCTTGCGCGAACGCCGGGAAGACATACCCTTGCTGTTCGAATCCTTTGCCCAAAACGCCGCCGAACGGCTGGGACGTAAATTTCCACCGTTGAGCGGCGCACAGTTGAGTCACCTGCTGAGCCACGACTGGCCGGGCAATGTGCGCGAACTGGCGAACGTCGCCGAGCGTCAGGTATTGGGGTTGGGTGAGCCGGAGCCCTTGGGCATCGAGCCCGGCCAGTCACTGGCGGCGCAGCAGGAAGCGTTCGAAGCGCAATGCCTGCGTGCCGCACTGACCCGGCACAAGGGCGATGTGAAAGCGGTGCTCGAAGAACTGCAACTGCCGCGCCGGACCTTCAATGAAAAGATGCAGCGGCATGAGTTGAGCCGGGAGATGTTCCTGTAGCGTCTGGACTGGCTCCTTCGCTGGCAAGCCAGCTCCTACAATGTGCGCAGTACACAGATCCACTGTAGGAGCTGGCTTGCCAGCGAAGAGGCCGGCACAGCCAACACTCCCCGCAAGCAAATAGGCAATTTTTCGCTCACCACTTACTTTTAATAAGCGGATTTCCGCTCACCAAAACACCACCACCCCTCTAAACCGGCCCTCTTCCCCTTGGCACAGCTCCTGCTATAGCCCCTGCAGGCTGCGTTTATTCGCGCTCCACAAAAACAATTAAATGAAGGATCCTTCAATGGATAACTCCAACTCCCTGCCGCTTGGGTCGGCTGCCCTGCCGGCCAAAGAAAGAACCACGTCCAGCCGCATCAAATCGATTTTCAGCGGTTCCGTCGGCAACATGGTCGAGTGGTACGACTGGTACGTCTACGCCGCCTTCTCCCTGTACTTCGCCAAGACCTTCTTCCCCAAAGGCGACACCACCGCCCAACTGCTCAACACCGCCGCGATCTTCGCCGTGGGCTTCCTGATGCGGCCGATCGGTGGCTGGCTGATGGGGCTGTATGCCGACAAGGTCGGGCGCAAAAAGGCCCTGATGGCCTCGGTGTACCTGATGTGCTTCGGCTCACTGCTGATCGCCCTGAGCCCGAGCTACGAAATCATCGGCATCGGCGCGCCGATCCTGCTGGTGTTCGCGCGCTTGCTGCAAGGCCTGTCGGTGGGTGGCGAATACGGCACCTCCGCCACCTACCTCAGCGAGATGGCGACCAAGGAGCGTCGCGGTTTCTACTCCAGCTTCCAGTACGTGACCCTGATCTCCGGCCAGCTCATCGCTTTGGCGGTGCTGATTGTCCTGCAGAACTTCCTGACCACCGAGGAGCTCTACGCCTGGGGCTGGCGCATCCCGTTCGCCATCGGCGCGCTGTGTGCCGTTGTGGCGCTGTACCTGCGTCGTGGCATGGAAGAAACCGAGTCCTTCACCAAGAAAGAAAAAGCCAAGGAAAGCGCGATGCGCACCTTGATGCGTCACCCCAAGGAACTGATGACCGTGGTCGGCCTGACCATGGGCGGCACCCTGGCGTTCTACACCTACACCACGTACATGCAGAAATACCTGGTGAACACCGTCGGCATGAGCATTTCCGACTCCACCACCATTTCCGCCGCCACACTGTTCCTGTTCATGTGCCTGCAACCGGTCATCGGCGGGCTGTCGGATAAAATCGGTCGCCGGCCGATCCTGATTGCCTTCGGTATCCTGGGAACCCTGTTCACCGTGCCGATCCTCACCACCCTGCACACCATCCAGACCTGGTGGGGCGCGTTCTTCCTGATCATGGCGGCACTGATCATCGTCAGTGGCTACACCTCGATCAATGCCGTGGTGAAAGCCGAACTGTTCCCGACCGAAATCCGCGCCCTGGGCGTGGGCCTGCCGTACGCACTGACCGTTTCGATCTTCGGCGGCACCGCTGAATACATCGCGCTGTGGTTCAAGAGCATCGGTATGGAGACGGGTTACTACTGGTACGTGACCGCGTGTATTGCCGTGTCGTTACTGGTGTACGTCACCATGAAAGACACCCGCAAGCATTCGCGGATTGTCACGGACTAAATCAAGCGTCAAGGAAAAGGGGCAGATCTCACCGGGGGTCTGCCCCTTTTTTATTGAATCAACATAACCCCTTGTGGGAGCGAGCCTGCTCGCGATGGAGTGTCAGTCGACACCAACTTATCTGATACACCATCGCGAGCAAGCTCGCTCCCACAGAGGGTAGAGTCGACTGGAATTCAGCGGTTCATCCTTGCACTATGAACGCCACCCGAACTACGCCTTGGAATTACTCCATGCCCGACGACATCCACTTCTACGAACCCGCCAACGGCCACGGCCTGCCCCACGATCCGTTCAACGCCATCGTCGGCCCGCGCCCCATCGGCTGGATCTCTTCACAGAATGCCGAGGGCCACTTGAACCTTGCGCCCTACAGTTTCTTCACCGCCTTCAACTACATTCCGCCGATCATTGGTTTCTCCAGCATCGGGCGCAAAGACAGCCTGAACAACATCGAGCAAACCGGCGAGTTCGCCTGGAACCTGGCCACCCGGCCGCTGGCCGAGCAGATGAACCAGAGCTGCGCCATGGTCGGGCCTGAAGTCAACGAATTCGAATTGGCCGGCCTGACGACCGTTGCCTCGAAGGTCATTCAGGTGCCACGGGTGGCCGAGAGCCCGGTGTCCTTCGAGTGCAAGGTCACGCAGATCATCCAGTTGCAACGGGCGGACGGCAATGTGGTGCCCAGCTGGCTGATCCTCGGCGAAGTGGTCGCCGTGCATATCGCCAAATGGCTGTTGAAGGATGGGATATACGACACCGCCGCGGCAGAACCGATTCTGCGCGGCGGCGGGCCAGCGGATTATTTCCAGCTGGGGCCTGAGGCGTTGTTCAAGATGTACCGCCCGGGGCGGTGAGAATCACCAGAGCAGGTCGGTGTTTTCCTTGACGTCCTTGAGGCGGGTCAGTTCCTTGGCGGCCGCATCATCGGCCTCGTGAGCGGTCTTGAAGATCTGGCCTTCCAGCACTTTGTGAAAGCGCGGGGCGCCGGCACCGCCCAGCGCTTTGACGGCGATAGCGGCGTGGTAACCACCCTCGCCCGGTACTACAGCGGAAACAGCTTCGAAGTGATCAAAGGCTTTACGTGCCATGTCGCGAATCCTGGCTGGTTGAGAATGCCGTCATTAAACCCTCAACCGGCCAGTTTGTGTACCGCCACTGCGGACTGCCCCAGGGCCTGCGCCGCCGAGACATCCTTGAAGGTGTGGAAATCCAGACTGTTGACCACCAGCTCCTGCACCAGCTCGGCAAAAATCTCCATCGCCGGCGTGCTGAAGTACGCGGTCATGGCCTGTTGATTGCTCCAGAAACCGGACACCAGCCACAATTGCGGATCGCATTGCGAATGCTGCAAGGCAAAGCTCAGGCAGCCTGGTGCTGCGCGGGACGGTTCGATCAGGGCGCTGAGGCGCACACCGAGTTCCGCCGAACGCCCGGCGCGCGCTCGAACGAAGGCCATATGACTGACGGGGATCTGCGTGGACATGTTCAACCCTCCCGGGGAGTCGCGTGGCAGCCGGGGGACGGGCTGCGACAGGATCAAAGGTTAAGGGCCGCGACGCCTGTCTCGTTAGTCGATTCCTGCCGGTGCGTTGCACAATCCTGCGAAACTGCATGGACAGCCTGTAACAAACGGTAAAACCCTGTCACGGTTCTGCCATACGAGTTTTGTGTAGGAGCTGCCGAAGGCTGCGATCTTTTAGACGCTCATCTATAGAATCAAAAGATCGCAGCCTTCGGCAGCTCCTACGGGGTTATCGGCGTTAGTTGAAGCGCGCCTGTGCGTTGGCCGTGTTTGGGAACGAAACCAACCCCGAGCAGAATCAGGCAAGCATCTGACAGGATGTGTCTACCGCTGCGGCTTGCACAAACTTATGCTCTGCCCATTACTCATGCCTTGCCGAGGATGCCTCGCATGTCGTCGTTCGATCACTTTCAAGCCCCGCTGGACACCGACATGGAAAAGCAACGTGCGGAACTGGCGGCGATCATTCGCCGCAACACCGCCGAAGATGGCAGTTATGCCACGGCCATCGGCTCGCTGTTCATGTCACGCCACAGCCAGTCCCACGAGTTCGCCCCGGGGCTGGCGCAACCGGCGCTGTGCATCATGGCCCAGGGGCGCAAGGAAGTTCGGCTGGCCGATGAATACTTCAATTACGACCCGTTGAACTACCTGGTGGTCTCGGTCTCGATGCCGCTCAGTGGACGGGTGGTGGATGTCTCGCCTGAGGAACCGATCCTGGCCCTGCGCCTGGACATCGACCCGACGGAAATCACCGCACTGATCGCCGACGCCGGCCCCCTCGGCGTGCCCACCCGGCCAACCGGGCGCGGGCTGTATGTCGAAAAACTCGACACCGCGATGCTCGACGCCGTGCTGCGCCTGGCACGGTTGCTGGACACGCCAAAAGACATCGCCATGCTCGCGCCGCTGATTCGCAGGGAGATTCTCTATCGCCTGTTGCGCAGCAAGCAGGGGCATCGGCTGTACGAAATCGCCATCGCCAACAGTCAGAGCCATCGCATCAGCCAGGCGATCAAATGGCTCAACGGCAATTTTGAACAGCCGTTGCGCATTGATGATCTGGCCAAGGAAGTGAACCTGAGCGTGTCGACCCTGCATCACCGCTTCAAGGCGATGACGGCGATGAGTCCGTTGCAGTATCAGAAGCAGCTGCGCCTGCAGGAAGCGCGGCGGTTGATGCTGGCCGAAGGGCTGGAAGCTTCGGCGGCGGGGTATCGGGTCGGGTATGAAAGTCCGTCGCAGTTCAGCCGGGAGTACAGCCGGTTGTTCGGGGCGCCGCCGTTAAGGGATCTGGCGCGGTTGCGGTTGACGGTCTGAGCTTGATTCTTTGCAAGCAGTAACGGCCCCATCGTCGGAACGCCGCCCGGACCAAGCTCGCTCCCACAGGGTTCTGGTGTACACCGATCCAGTGTGGGAGCGAGCTTGGTCCGGGCGGCGTTCCGACGATGAGGCCAGCACAAACAACATCAAATCCGGATCAGGCGCCAAGTACCCGGCACGCCTCCACCGGCAAGGTCACCGACACCGGATGCCCAACACTCAGGCCAAAGCCCTGGCACGGCGTGCTCAGCGCAGTAAACGACACCCCGGAACACTCCACCGTGGTCTCGATGGTCGCGCCGATATCGCGCACGAACGTCACCTTGCCCAGCAAGCGGTTGCCCGCGGTCGCCTGGGGTACTGACAGTTGCAGGTCTTCCGGGCGAATCAGCATCTTCACCTTTTCGCCAGCCACAATGCTGCTGCAGATCGGTACTTGCAGCGCATCGCCGCCTGGCAAGCTGACTTTGCCATTACCCAGCACCGTGGCCGGGAAGATGTTGCCCGAGCCGATGAAATCCGCGACGAACTCGTTGGCCGGGTGGCGGTAGATCTCGATCGGTGTGCCCACCTGCTGCACCTTGTGCTCACCCAGTACGACCACGATATCGGCCATGGTCATGGCTTCACGCTGGTCGTGGGTCACCATGATGGTGGTGATGTTCAGGCGCTGTTGCAGTTGACGGATTTCCACCTGCATCGACTCGCGCAGCTTGGCGTCCAGCGCCGACAACGGCTCGTCGAGCAGGAGGATTTTCGGGTGATTGGCAATCGCCCGGGCAATTGCCACACGCTGGCGTTGGCCACCGGACAGCTTGGCCACCGGACGATCAATCATTTGCTGCAACTGGATCAGCTCCAGCAACTCCACCACCCGCGCCTGCTGATCGGCCTTGCTGACCCCGCGCAGTTTCAGCGGATAGGCAATGTTCTCGCCCACGGTCATGTGCGGGAACAGTGCCAGGGACTGGAACACCATGCCGAAGTTGCGCAGGTGCGCCGGGGTGTTGCCGATGTCTTCACCGTCCAGGCGGATCTCGCCGCCGGTCAGGGTTTCAAGGCCGGCAATCATGCGCAACAAGGTGGTTTTGCCGCAGCCCGAAGGGCCGAGGAAACACACCAGTTTGCCCTCGGGCAAATGCAGGTTCACATCCGTTACCGCGCAGGCCGAGCCGTAATGTTTCTCGACGTTTTCCAGAATCAGACCAGACATGTGAATCACCTCAAGAAATCAGAACGAAACGCCACCTTCACCGACCAGTTTTTCGAGCGCCCAGATCAGGACGAAGTCGATCAACACGATCAGCACGGCAAACGAAAATACGGTTGGGTCGAGCGAAGACACGGTGCGGCTGTACATCCAGATCGGTACGGTCATCACATCGATGGTGTAGAGGAAGTAGGTCACGGTGAATTCGTTGAACGAGACGATGAACGCCAGCAGCATGCCCGCCAGGATCCCCGACTTCATCAACGGCACCACCACATCGACAATTGCTCGCAGCGGTGAAGCGCCGAGCATTTGCGCGGCCTCTTCGACTTCGCTGCCGATGGAGAGCATCGCTGCCGTGCAGTTCTTCACCACGAACGGCAACGCGAGGATCACGTGGGCAATCACCAGTCGCGAGGTGGTCATCTGGAACGGCAGGCTGTCGAACACCAGCAGCAACGCCAGCCCCAATACCACCATCGGGAACACCAGTGGCAACGACATCAATTGCAGCGCCACGGCTTTGCCACGGAACTCGCAACGGGTCAGCGCGTAAGACGCCGGCACCGCGATGATCGTGGCGAAGACCATGGTCAGGCACGCCACCATCAGGCTGGTGCTCATGGCTTTGCCCAGGCTCAGCACATCGCTGGCATCCGGCGACACGAAGGTGTGCCAGGCGGCCTTGTACCATTGCAGGCTGTAGCTGCTTGGCGGGAAGTCGAGGTTCGACGCGCCGCTGAACGACATCACGATCATGGTCAGGATCGGTAGCACCGCCAACAGCAGGATGAAGCCCGAGAGGATGCCGGCAAACTTGCCGGTATCACCCGGCAACAGCGACTGGCGCTTCTTGATCAGGGTACTCATTGCGAAGCCTCCAGCATGCGGCGACGACGGCCAGTGATGTATTCGGACAGGGTCATGATCGCGAGGGTGGTGACGATCAGCACCACACCGGCAGCGGATGCGGCGGGCCAGTTCATCAGCGGGGCGATCTGGTCATGCACCATCACCGCCAGCATCGGTACGCGCCGGCCACCGAGCAGCAGGGGCACCACGAAACTGCTGGCGTTATAGGCGAACACCAGGGTCGCACCGGTAATGATCCCCGGCAGACTCATCGGCAATACCACCTGGCGGAACACCTGGAAGCGACTGGCGCCCAGGGTGGCGGCCGCTTCTTCGTAACTGCGAGCGACGCCGCGCATGGCGCTGGCAATCGGCAACACGGCCAGCGGGAAGGCTGTTTGCACCAGGCCCATCAGCACGCCGTTCTGGTTGTAGAGCAGCATGATCGGGCGCTTGATCAGGCCCAGGCCCATCAGGGTCTGGTTGAGCATGCCACCGGGGCCGAGAATCACCAGCCAGCCGTAGCTTTGCAGCAGCAGGTTGACCAGCAACGGCAGCAACACCGCCGCAAGGAAGATCCGTCGCACGAACGGCGAGGTCAGGCGCGACATGGTGTAGGCCACCGGGATCGCCAGAATCACTGCGATCACCGCGCTGATCAGCGCCAGGCGCAGGGTCAGCATCAGCGACTTGAGGTAATAGGGTTCCAGCAACTGGGCGTAACTGGCCAGGCTGAACCCGGACCATTCCGCGCCTTTGGTACCCACGCTCATGCGCAGTACCAGGAGACTCGCGGCAATCAGTACGCCAAGAAACAGCATCGACGGCGAGAGGAAAAGCCAGGCGCGCGTCGTTGGCGAAACACCCCGAGCGGCGCGCACTGGGGCGGCACTCAGCGGATGAGTCAAAGGTTGGTGTTCCATAGCAAAGGGTCTCGTCAATGGAAAGCAGCTGACAAACACAAGACTCAAGGTCACTTTGCCCCATGTGGGAGCGAGCTTGCTCGCGATGACTGCTTGTCAGTCGCCAATGATGGCGACTGACACTCCGCTATCGCGAGCAAGCTCGCTCCCACAGGGGATCTTCAGTGTTTGAAGATCCTGTGTACGTCACTCGATCAGGAAGAAAAGATTTCCGTGTAACGACGAATCCACTGGTCATGCACAGTCGCCAGGAAGGCGTTGTCGTGCATGATCGCCTTCTCGGCAATCTGCTCCGGCGTGAGGATGTACGGGCTCTTGCGTGCTTCGGCGGAGATGATCGCCTTGGCGTTGACCGGGCCGTTATAGATGTCTTCAGCCATCTTGCCCTGCACCAGCGGGTCCAGAGAGTGGTTGATGAAGGCATAGGCCATGTCGGTATCGCCCGGACGGTTCTTCGGCATCACCGACAGCATCAGGTCGGTGTAGAAACCTTCCTTCATGCCGAACGTGGCGCCCAGGCCGTAGTTCGGATCGCGGATCTGTTTCGGGAAGAACGCGGGGGCGTACAGCCCGCCCATGTCCAGGGAACCGGTGCGGAACAGTTCGGCAATCTGGTTCGGGTTTTCACCCAGGGTCACCACACGATCCTTCAGCTCGGCGAGTTTCTTGAAGCCAGGTTCAATGTTGTGTTCGTCACCACCGGCCAGTTTGGCGGCGATGATGATCAGGTCCATGGCCTCGGTCCAGTTCGGCGGCGGCAGGAAGATGTTCGGGGCCAGTTCTGGATCCCACAGGGCCGCGTAGCTGTCCGGCGCTTGTTTCTGGGTGCGGGTGCTGTAGACCAGGCTGTTGCACCACAGCAGGTAACCGATACCGTGGCCATTGGCGCCGGTGCGGTATTTCTCCGGTACATCGACGAGGTTGGGAATGCGGTTGAGGTCGGGTTTTTCCAGCAGGTTGGCGGCGGCCAGACCTTCGGCACCGACGCCTGCCAGGGTGATGATGTCGTATTGCGGACGATCACCGCCGGCCTTGAGCTTGGCGACCATTTCCGAAGTACTGCCGGTGCGGTCAGCGATGACCTTGCAGCCGTACTTGTCTTCGAAGGTCGCGGCGATGTTGCGCAGCGCAGCCAGGCCCGTGTCATCGGACCAGGTCAGCAAACGCAGGGTCTTGCCGGCAAAACGTGTGTCGCTGGCATTGGCCTTGATGAACGGCATACTCATGGCTGCCGCTGCAACCGAGGCTACGCCCACGGTCTTGATGAATTGACGTCTGTTCAGATCATGCTCGCCCATTACGGACTCCCTTTGTTTTTGTAGGTATAAGGCAGGTCAAAACTGTTGCATCCGCGCGACCGGATCAGCGTTAGCCCTCGTATTTTCGGGGGCTTGGCTGAGCCAGCAAGTTCATCCTGAGGTCGTGTAAAACACCTGACTATCGATAAAAACTCATTGAAGCCATGACGCCAGCGCATGCCTCTTGTAGGAGCGAGCCTGCTCGCGATGGGTGCAAGGGCACCGCGTACATTCAGGCGACCCACGTCATCGTTGACGTCCATCGCGAGCAGGCTCGCTCCTACAGTGATTGGCGTCAGACTGCCCGGATCACGTGTTTGATTTCCTGGAAAGCCTGCAAGCCCCACGGCCCCAATTCGCGGCCGATGCTGCTCTGCTTGTAGCCGCCCCAGGCGGTCTGCGGGAAGATCACCTGTGGCGCGTTGATCCACACAAGCCCCGCCTGCAAAGCGTTGGCGACGCGGTCAGCGGTCTGTGCATCGCGCGTCACCACACTGGCGACCAGACCAAACTGGCTGTCGTTGGCCAGGTCAATCGCCTCGGCTTCAGAGGCGAAACTGCGCACGCAGATCACCGGGCCGAAAATCTCTTCACACCACAGCGCACTGTCGAGGGGCACTTCGGTGAACACCGTCGGCTGCAAAAAATATCCGCGTGGCAGGTCGGCCGGGCGATTGCCACCGCAAACCAGCTTGGCGCCGGCACTCAAACCACGGTCGATGTGACCGAGCACGCGCTGGTATTGCGCCTGATTGACCAGGGCGCCCATTTCCACGTTCGGGTCGAACGGGTCGGCCACGCGAATCGCTTCGGCACGGGCCTTCACACGAGTCAGGAAATCATCGGCCAGTTCATCGGCGACCAGCACGCGGCTGGTGGCGGAGCACATCTGCCCGGCGTTGAAGAAACCACCGCCACAGGCCACTTCCACCGCCAGGTCGAGATCGGCATCGGCCAGTACCAGCAGCGAAGATTTGCCGCCCAGCTCCAGGCTCACGCCTTTAACGGTTTCCGCCGCCCGTTGCATGACCTGCACGCCGACCGCGTTGCTGCCGGTGAACGACACCTTGGTGATGCGTGGGTCCGCCGACAGCGGAGCGCCAACGGCCAGACCGGTGCCGCACACCAGGTTGAACACGCCCGCAGGCAAACCGGCCTCAGCAATGATCGTTGCCAGTTCCAGCTCCGGCAGCGGTGTCACTTCCGAAGGCTTGAGCACCACGCAGCAACCGGCGGCAAGGGCCGGGGCGAGCTTCCACGCAGTGGTGACCATCGGGAAATTCCACGGCACGATCAGGCCGACCACACCGCAGGGCTCACGGCGCAGGCGAGCGCTGAAATCGTCGGTCGGCAGCTCAATGACGCTGTCCTGTTTCGCGTCCAGCCCTTCGGCCAGACCGGCGTAATACTCGAACGTGGCGATCACGTCATCGACGTCGATCGCGGCTTCGAATTGCGGTTTGCCGTTGTTGCTCGACTGCAAGTGCATCAGCTTTTCACGGTTGGCCTGCACGCCCACGGCGATTTTGCGCAGGATCGCGCCGCGTTCGGCGCCTGTGGTTTTCGACCAGACGGCGAACGCCTGGGTCGCCGCGCTCACGGCTTGATCAACCGCACGCTCGTCGCCGCCATTCACGGTGGTCAACAGGGCTTCGGTCGCCGGGTTGATCACGCGCAGGTGTTCGTTGCCGGCCGACCATTGGCCGTTGATGTACAGGCCATCCAGGGTAGTCGGGAAGCTCATTTCGACACCGCCTGCATCCACTCGGCCTGGTCGACTTCAATCAGGGTCGGGCCCTGGCGATCGGTGGCCATACGCAATGCGCCACGCAATTGCTCGACACTGCTGATCGCTTGCGCCGCGCAACCCAATGCCTTGGCCACACCGATGAAGTCCGGGGTGTAGATGTCCACGCCGACCGGCTCGATGGCACGGTTGACCATGTATTTCTTGATCTCTTCGTAGCCCTGGTTATTCCACAGCAGCACGATCACTGGAGTGCGCGCTTCAACGGCGCTGGCCAATTCCGGCAGGGTGAATTGCAGGCCACCGTCGCCGATCAGGCACACCACAGGAGGACGCGCGCCACCTTCAACGCTGCCACCCAGCCAGGCGCCAATCGCTGCCGGCAAGGCGTAACCGAGGGTGCCGTAACCGGTGGACGAGTTGAACCAGCGACGCGGGCGCTCCGGGTTGAACGTCAGGTTGCCGGTGTACACCGGTTGCGTTGAGTCGCCGACGAATACCGCGTTCGGCAATTCATGCAGAACGGTTTCGAGGAAACGGGTCTGAGCCAGGGTCGGTGCGTCCCAGGTCGCGGCCAGGTCTTCACGCAGACGGGCGGCGCGTACTTGCCCCCAATCGTTGCGGCGCTCGGCCAGGGACTTGTGCGACAAGGCGCTGAGCAAAGCCTGGGCGGCGTTGCGCGAGTCGGCCACCAGTGCCACGTGCGGCGGGTAGTTGCGCACGGTCTGGTCCGGGTCGATGTCGACGCGCAGCAACTTGCCAGGAATTTCGAAACCGCCGGCGAAGGTCACGTCGTAGTCGGTCTCGGCCAGTTCGGTGCCGATGGCCAGGACCACATCGGCCTCGGCGACCAGCGCACGGGTAGCGACCAGGCTCTGGGTCGAGCCGATCAGCAACGGGTGGCCGGAGGCGAGCATGCCCTTGGCATTGATGGTCAGGGCGACCGGTGCGTCCAGCAGTTCGGCCAGCTCAGTCAGCTCGACGGCCGCGTCGATGGCGCCGCCACCGGCGAGAATCAGCGGACGCTTGGCGCCGGCCAGCAAATCGGTCATGCACGACACGGCGCTCGGCGAAGCACCGGCTCGGTCGATATTGACCGGCAGGCTGGCGAGCAAGTCGTCGGCCTCTTCGACCAACACATCCAGCGGAATTTCGATGTGCACTGGACGCGGACGGCCAGCCTGGAACAGCGCAAAGGCACGAGCCAACACGCCCGGCAGCTCGGAAGCCGACATCAGGGTGTGGGAGAACGCCGCCACACCGGCACACAGTGCGCCCTGGTTCGGCAGCTCATGCAGCTTGCCGCGACCACCGCCCAACTGGCTGCGCGATTGCACGCTGGAGATCACCAGCATCGGGATCGAATCGGCGTAGGCCTGGCCCATGGCGGTGGTGATGTTGGTCATCCCAGGGCCGGTGATGATGAAGCACACACCCGGTTTGCCGCTGGTGCGGGCGTAGCCGTCGGCCATGAAGCCGGCGCCCTGTTCATGGCGCGGCGTGACGTGGTTGATGCTCGAACGGGCCAGCCCGCGATACAGCTCCACGGTATGCACCCCCGGAATGCCGAACACCTGCTCGACCCCGTAGTTTTCGAGTAACTTGACCAATACTTCGCCGCACGTCGCCATGTCTTTGCCCTTTTTGTTCGTTTGAGACGCCGGGCGTGCGCTGTGTTTATGATGGATTCGCAGGCCCGGGAATGGCCTCATTGGAACGGGCGACAGGTAGCCGCAACAATGGATAAAAAGTCATACTAGCCATGTCCTCACGTCATACCTTGGATCCCAATGAAACGACTGCCTCCCCTGCCGGCGCTGCACACCTTTCTGATTACCGCGCAGTGCTGCAATTTCACCCGGGCCGCCGAACAGTTGCACATCACCCAGGGCGCGGTGAGTCGGCAGATCGCCGGGCTGGAAGATCATCTGGGTTATGAACTGTTCATCCGCCTGGCCCGAGGCCTGGACCTGACAGCCGAGGGACGGGAATGGCTGCCACGGGTGCAGCAGATTTTCGGCCTGATCGATGAGGCGGTTGAACAGATCGGCGAGAAGCGCGAAACCCTGCAACTCAAGGCCCCGACCTGCGTCATGCGCTGGTTGCTGCCGCGTCTGTTGCAATGGCAACGGGAACGCCCGGACGTACCGGTGGAGCTGACCACCACGGTCAAGCACGGTGTGGATTTTCATCGCGAGCAGTTCGATGCAGCGGTGATGTACGGCGCACCGCCGGACGATTCATTGATGTCGCAAAAACTCTTCGACGAACAACTCACGCCTGTGTGTTCCAGACCGATGCTCGAAGGCCCCATGCCCCTGCAGATACCAGCCGATCTGCAACAACACCTGTTGCTGCACCCAACCCGCGATGAACGGGACTGGAAGGCCTGGTTGAAAGCCGCAGATGTGCATTTGACCAATGTCGGCAAGGGCCAGCACTTCGAAACACTGGACCTGGCAATGTCGATGGCGTCCCAGGGAACGGGGGTGGCGATTGGTGATTGGTCGCTGATTGGCGATGACCTGAACGCCGGGCGGCTGGTCATGCCATTCGAATTGAAGGTGACGACGGGGCTGGCGTATTACCTGGTGTTCCCCGAAAAACCAGGACCTTCGCCGAAATTACGTGAATTGATGAGCTGGTTGGTGGAGCAGGCGCAGTCTCGGTAAACCACGGTATCTGTAGGAGCTGCCGCGAATGCTTTGGCGCTTCCACTTCGTCGAGCATCGCAATCGCATAATCGGCGAAAGTGATCCAGCTGCGCCCTTCGCTGCTCACCAGCAAATCATCCTGACCGATGCGGAATTTCCCGGTGCGCTCGCCCTCGACAAATTCGGCCGATGGCGACAGGAAGGTCCAGTCCAGTTGCTTTTCCTGACGCAGGTTAGCGAGGAACTCGGCACCGGCACTGGCTTCGGCCTTGTACGCGTCCGGAAAACCTGTGCTGTCGATCACTCGTGTACCATCCGGCAACAACAGCGAACCGGCACCGCCCACCACCAGCAAGCGTTTGACCCCGGCCTTCTTCACCGGCCCGATGACGGCGCTGGCAGGCAGGGTCGCGAAATGTGCGGCGCTGACGACTACGTCATGCCCCTCGATGGCCGCTTGCAAAGCACTGGCATCCAGAGCGTCGACGTTGCGTGTGACCAATCCGGCACGCGGGCCGATTTTCGCCGTGTTGCGGGCGATCGCGGTAACGCTGTGACCGCGACGCAGGGCTTCTTCCAGCAATTGGCTACCGGCACGACCGGTGGCACCGATGATTGCGATTTTGCTCATGACGTTCTCCAGTTGGCTTGAAAGCATTGATATCAAAGGCCTACTACCTCTTAACTTCATTCACCCCACTTCATCTCCCCCTTGGCGACCTTGGCACTCAACTCCAGCGAACTTTCATCGCCCAGTGCCGGGAAGCGTTTTTTCATTGCCGCAATCAGTTCAGCAGAATCCTTGGCCTTTGCGGTTTCCTCGTCGAAAGCCTTGATGTAAGCGGAAGTGAACTGCACTGCCGTCAGTGAGCGATCGTTCTCGCCCAGGTAATGCCCCGGTACCACGGTCTGCGGCTTCAGGGTTTCAATGGAGTGCAGCGTAGCCAACCAATCGGCATGGGACTGTGGCGTTTGCGTGTCAGCCATCCACACATGGATGTTTTGCGCCACCACGACACCTCCGACCACGGCCTTGATCGACGGAATCCACACGAAGCTGCGATCCGGCTGCGGGCCCTCAAGACCGACCACCTGCAATTTCTTCCCTTCGAGGTTCAGGCTGTCACCCTTGAGCACGTCAGGCACGATGGTTTTTGCCGGCACGTCGGTGCCCATTTTCGGGCCCCAGAACGCCAGTTTGCCGTCGACTGTTTGCTTGATGTGGTCAACGGTCGGCTGCGAAGCGAGGACCTTGGCCTTGGGAAACGCGGCCGTCAGGGTTTCGAGGCCGAAGTAGTAGTCCGGGTCACCGTGGCTGATGTAGATGCTGGTCAGCTGCTTGCCGCTGGCACGGATTTTTTCCACCACCTGTTCGGCCTGGGACTTGCCGAATTGCGCATCCACCAGGATCGCTTCTTTCTCGCCGCTGACCAGCACCGAGGTCACCGGGAAGATGGCTTTTTCGCCGGGGTTGTAGACATCCAGTGTCAGGGTCGAGGCGGCTGCATGGGCGGCGAAACCGAGGGCGGCGCCTACCAGCAAAATGCGCTTTAAAGTGGTGAAACCGATCATCTGTTGCTCCGTATTCCAATGGCTGTCGTGGTCCCTTGTAGGAGCGAGCTTGCTCCGGGCGGCGTTCCGACGATGGACTCGAAGACGCCGCGTTTAACCGGTAACCCGCGTTATCGTTAACGTCCATCGCGAGCGAGCTCGCTCCTACAGTGGAACAGAGCTTAGTTGCCTGACTCAGTACAAAAAATGCGATGCTTGAACATAGTTTGTTTCTGAAAGCGGGCAAATCATGGATCGTCTTCAAGCAATGCGCGTGTTCGTCACGGTGGTCGACCTCGGCAGCCAGTCGGCCGCCGCCGATCATCTGGAGCTGTCACGACCGGTGGTTTCGCGGTATCTGGCGGAACTGGAAGACTGGGTTGGCGCGCGCCTGATGCATCGCACCACGCGCAAGTTGAGCCTTACCGCCGCCGGCAACGAGATCCTGCCCCGCTGTCGGCAGATGCTCGATTTGTCCAGCGACATGCAAGCCGCCGTCAGCGAACCGGATGACGCACCGCGCGGCCTGCTGCGGATCAGCGTCAGCACCTCCTTCGGCCAGGCACAACTGGCCGATGCCATGGCCGCCTATGTCCGACGCTACCCCGGCGTGAGCATCGACATGCAGATGCTCGACCGCACCGTGAACCTGATCGATGAGCGCATCGACCTGGCGATCCGCACCAGCAACGACCTGGACCCGAACCTGATCGCCCGCCGCCTGACGGTTTGTCGCTCGGTGATCTGCGCATCCCCCGCTTACTTGCGCGAGCACCCGGCGCCGCAACGGGTCGAGGACCTGAGCCGGCACAATTGCCTGACCCATTCCTACTTCGGCAAAAGCCTCTGGCATTTCGAGCAGGACGGCGAGCAGGTTTCAGTACCGGTGCAGGGCAACATCAGCGCCAACGAGGCCAGCACGCTGCTACGCGCAACGATCGCCGGCGCCGGGGTGGCGATGCTGCCCACGTATCAGGCCGGCGTGCACATTCACAGCGGCGAATTGATTCGCCTGCTGCCGGCGGCCGAACCACGGCAAATGAACGTGTATGCGGTGTATGCCTCACGCAAGCACATGCCGGCGGCGTTGCGCAGCTTGCTGGATTTTCTGGTGGTGAGATTTCCGGAGGAACCGGAGTGGGATATCGGGTTGTAACACCGCCCCCCTGTAGGAGCTGCCGAAGGCGCCTACACAACTCATCGGCGCTGACCTATGCTCAAAGTAATACCGAAAGGTATTCGTTCAGAGGTCAACGCCATGAACATCAGAACAAGAAGATACCTCGCGATTTTCATCACCTGTGCGGTCACGCTCGGGCTGTATGGCGCTGCCGCCTGGCGCGTCGAGCAACTGCGCAACCTGCCCCGTGAATACGCGAGCTGCAACTTCGAGCGCTGCATCCCCCACAACGCCACCCTCAACGCCCTCCGGTAACGAAGGGGGTCAGGCTTCGTTGTCCTGATCGGCCTTCAAGCGGTCGCGGAACGCCTTGGGCGAAATCCCCACACGACGCCGGAACAGGCGCGTGAAGTTGGTCGGATCGGAAAACCCCAACACGTCGGACATTTCATAAATGGTCATGCTGGTGTAGGTCAGCAAACGCTTGGCCTCCAGCAATTGCCGTTCGTGCATGATCTGCAACGCCGGTTGCCCCGCCAGCTCACGACAGGTGCCGTTGAGGTGGGACACGGAGATCCCCAGCCGGTGCGCCAGGTCCTCGACCTTGACGTGCTGCCGATAGGTCTCTTCCACCAGCTGAATAAAGCCATTGAGGTATTCCCGGGCCCGCTGCGGTCGCGCCATGGCAGTGCGACGCTGGATCACCTGACGGCTGACCCACACCATGATCACACTGACCAGCGAATGCATGAGCATTTCCCGCGCCGGTTGATGGCTGGTGTATTCGTTCTGCAAGGCACTGAACAGGCTGTTGAGGTACTCGGCGTCCTTGCCTGCCGGGTAGCTTTCGGACTGGGCCAGGGCATTGACCGAGTGTCCCAACTGCATCTGCAGGTGGGCGATCAGCGGCGCGGCCAGGGTCACGACAAACCCTTCCACGTCCTCGGAAAAGCGAAAGCCGTGCACCGACAGCGGTGGCAGGATCTGGATCGCCGGTTCCACCAGTTGCGTACGTTGGCCTTCGATTTCAAGCTCTGCCTGACCTTTGAACACGAAGAGCAACTGGCACAAATCAGCGTGGCGGTGGGGTTTGATTTCCCAATGATGTTCGCGGCTGCGTTTGGAAATGGTTTCACAGTGCAGCAAGTCCGGGGTCGGCCAATCCAGGCTTTCACCGTAGAGCTTGAACACCGGAATCGAAGGCAGGTCAGGCTTGTTCATCACTTCAATCCAGGCCTCGGAGTAGATGGCGGGCGATAATCGCACCGATTGGCAGAATGTACAGGTATCGGCTCAGTTTTCACCTTCAATTGACAGACTCGCAAGGGAAAAATGCAAGCACTCGATCCATAAAAATCATTCACCGGCCCTGGTCGCGTGAAGCTTGCGAGTCATAACAACAATGAAAACGCTAAAAACCCAAGTCGCCATCATTGGTGCCGGCCCTTCAGGCCTGTTGCTCGGCCAATTGCTGCACAACGCCGGTATCGACACCGTCATTCTGGAACGCCAGACCCCGGACTATGTGCTCGGCCGGATCCGCGCCGGCGTGCTTGAACAAGGCATGGTAGAGCTGTTGCGCCAGGCCGGCGTGAGTCAGCGCATGGACGCCGAGGGACTGGTGCATGGCGGCTTCGAACTGGCCCTCGACGGGCGCCGGGTACATATCGATCTGCACGCCCTGACGGCTGGCAAAACCGTGATGATCTACGGCCAGACCGAAGTCACCCGCGACCTGATGGCCGCTCGTCGGGAGGCCGGCGCACAGACGATTTATCAAGCCGACAGCGTCGTTCCCCACGGCCTGAAAACCGATGAAGCGTTTGTCACTTTTGAGCAGGACGGCGAGCTGTATCGTCTCGATTGCGACTACATCGCCGGTTGCGACGGCTTCCATGGAGTGGCGCGGCAATCGATTCCCGCCGACAGCCTGAAAGTCTTCGAACGGATCTATCCGTTCGGCTGGCTCGGGATCCTGGCCGATACTCCGCCGGTCCACGAAGAACTGGTCTACGCCCGTCACGAGCGTGGTTTTGCCCTGTGCAGCATGCGCTCGTCGACGCGCACCCGTTACTACCTGCAAGTGCCTACCAGCGATCATGTGGATAACTGGTCGGATCAACGCTTCTGGGACGAACTCAAGTCGCGACTGCCACAACAGTTGGCGGACAAACTGGTCACCGGCCCGTCCATCGAAAAAAGCATTGCGCCGCTGCGCAGCTTCGTGGTCGAACCCATGCAGTACGGGCGGATGTTCCTGGTCGGCGATGCCGCGCACATCGTCCCGCCCACCGGCGCCAAGGGCTTGAACCTGGCGGCCAGTGACGTCAGTACGCTGTTCAACATCCTGCTCAAGGTTTACCGCGAAAATCGCGCCGATTTGCTGGAGAAATATTCGGAGATCTGCCTGCGTCGGGTGTGGAAGGCCGAGCGCTTTTCCTGGTGGATGACCTCGATGCTGCACCGTTTCGATGATCACGATGCCTTCAGTCAGCGCATTGCCGAGTCGGAACTGGAGTATTTCATCGACTCCGAGGCGGGTCGCAAGACCATTGCAGAAAACTACGTCGGGCTTCCTTATGAGGCTATCGAATAGCTTCCTATCGACTTACACTGACGAGCATCCCCGCTCGCCTTGCTACTTGCGGGTCAATCACTGCCCGCAGGTTTTCCCGTGACCAATCTCCACCAGCCTGAAATGCCCAAACCCGCCATCCGCAGCGTGCTGATCGCGCTGATGCTGGCGATCTTTCTCGGGGCGCTGGACCAGACCATCGTCGCCGTTTCGATGCCGGCCATTTCCGCACAATTCAAGGACGTCAGCCTGCTGGCCTGGGTGATTTCCGGCTACATGGTGGCCATGACCGTGGCGGTGCCGATCTACGGCAAACTGGGCGACCTGTACGGGCGGCGCAAGCTGATGTTGTTCGGCATGGGCCTGTTCACCCTGGCGTCAGTGTTCTGCGGCATGGCCCAGAGCATGGAGCAACTGGTGCTGGCGCGGATCCTCCAAGGCATCGGGGCCGGCGGGATGATCTCGGTGAGCCAGGCGATCATCGGCGACATCGTGCCGCCACGGGAGCGCGGTCGTTATCAGGGCTATTTCAGCAGCATGTACGCGGTGGCCAGCGTGGCCGGCCCGGTGCTTGGCGGCTACATGACCGAATACCTGTCCTGGCGCTGGGTGTTTTTGATCAACCTGCCACTGGGCCTGGGCGCCTGGCTGGTGGCTGACCGCACGCTGGTAGGCCTGCCGATTCCGCAACGCAAACCGATCATCGATTACCTGGGCACCGTGCTGATGATCATCGGGCTGACGGCGTTGTTACTGGGCATCACGCAGGTCGGTCAGGGCCATTCGTGGCGCAGTGCCGAAGTGCTGGCGCTGCTCGCTTGTGCAGTGCTGGTGTTGGGGCTGTTTGTCGTTCACGAGCGGCGGGCACGGGAGCCGTTGTTGCCCATGCACCTGTTTGCCAACCGCAACGCGATCCTGTGCTGGTGCACGATTTTCTTCACCAGTTTCCAGGCCATCTCGCTGATCGTATTGATGCCGCTGCGCTTCCAGAGCGTCACCGGCGCCGGTGCCGACAGTGCCGCCCTGCATCTGTTGCCGCTGGCCATGGGCTTGCCGATTGGCGCGTATTTCGCCGGCCGCCGTACTTCCGTGACCGGGCGCTACAAACCGATGATCCTCACCGGTGCTGCGCTGATGCCCATCGCGATTCTTGGCATGGCGTTCAGCCCACCGCAGGCGTTCGTCTTGAGCAGCCTGTTCATGCTGCTCTGCGGGATTGCCTCCGGCATGCAGTTCCCGACGTCATTGGTCGGCACGCAGAACTCGGTGGACCAGCGGGATATCGGCGTGGCCACCAGCACCACCAATCTGTTCCGTTCGCTGGGTGGTGCGGTCGGCGTGGCGTTGATGTCGGCACTGCTGTTGGCGTTGTTGCAGGATTCGAGTTTTGCGCACCTGGCCGGCTCGTCGCTGATTGCCGAAGGCAGTTCGGGGAATGTGTTGCTGGACGGGTTGAACGCCGCACCGGGTGACGCGCAGAACGCCTTGCGTGCCGAGTTGTTGTTGACGTTCCGGCACTTGCTGACGGTCAGCGCTGTGGTGTCGCTGCTGGGGCTGGCGGCAGCGATTGCCATGCCGAACATGTTGTTGCGCGGGCGCGAGGACAAGGTTCGGTAGGTAGACGCGCGTTGCCTTCATCGCGGGCAAGTCGGATCGCCTCACCGCCGCTCCCACAGGATTTGCATGGTCCTTGTGGGAGCAACTGTCTTCACCATGCCACTCGTCACCGCTATTCGGTGCCGTCCCGCAACATGGCATTCAGCCTAATCAGTAAGATCCGCATGCAGGCGATTACTGCCGGGCGCGCAGTTGCTGCTGAAGGTTCTGGATCTGCGCCTGAAGGGTATTGATGTTGCGGGTGACCTGGCTGCGGAAGGCATCGAACTCGGCAGTGTTGGTCGAACCCTGTGCGGCGGCCGGACGGTTGTCCTGCTGGCTCTTGAGCACGATCATGTCTTGCTCGAGACGCTCGATGGCAGCGCTCGGGTTGCCTTGCTTTTTCAGCGCGGTAATGTCGGCGCCCAGGCTTTTCAGCTGTGCGTCGAGTTTTTCCGAGTCGGACGGTGTACTTTTCAAGGCGGCCAATTCAGCGCTCAAGGCTTTGACCTGGGCCTGCAACTGCATATTGGCCGTCTGATGCTCGGTGTCCTGGACAGTCAACTGCGCCAGGCGTTTGTCCAGTTCGGTGGATTGCGCGGTCATTTGTGCCAGTCGCTTGTCCAGATCCGAGGCCTGGCCGGCAACACCTTGCTGCTGGGCGCCCTGGTCCTTGAGTTTGCTTTCCAGCTGGCGGATTTGCAGCTTCAAGGCCTCGCTGTCGGTGGTGACACTGGTCTGGCTGGCAACGACCTTTCCGGAAATGTCCTGCAGGCGCCCAGCCGCTTCCTCACTGATCCGCGCGAAACTTTCCTGGGTCGCCACCAATTGCTGTTCCATCAGGGAAATCTGCTGAAAACTCCACCAGGCCAGGCCCGCGAACGCAAAGATCAACGCCCCGACCAACGCCCACAGTGGGCCAGTGCTCGCCGCCTTGACCCTCACCACCGGCGCCGTGCGCGAATGCGCGACCGTGCGGGCAGTGGGTGGAAAGTCGTCGTCGAGAACATCTGCACGCAGGCTCGGTACTTCGTCGAAGTCGTCGTTGGCATCATTACGCATAGACATTGAATCAACCTTAGTGAAACAAACGATGGCTTTATGCCGCGCAGTATAAACCCCACAGCCGTAACCATTGACCCCCAAGCCCCGTATCCGGTTCAGTAAGGAGTCGTTGTTCGGGCATCAGCGAATATCCTGGGCCTTCCACCAGCCACAGAACTCATCGAGGGCCGTCCAGAGGCTGACCTTGGGATCGTAATCCAGATAATGCCGGGCGCGGCTGATGTCCAGGGTGAAATTTTTGTTCATGACCTGCATGCCCAGACGCGACAGCGTCGGCTCGGGACGCCCCGGCCACAACTTGCACACACCCTCGTTGAGCGCCGCCACGCTGTAGGCCAGACCGTAGGAACGGTGACGGGTTACCTGTGGAACCTCCATGTTGCGCATGACGTAATTGACCACGTCCCACAACGGAATCGGCGTGCCGTTGCTGATGTTATAAGCCTTGCCCAACGCGGAACCGCTGGCCAGCAAACTGCTGAGCAACGCTTCGTTGAGGTTTTGCACGCTGGTGAAATCAACTTTGTTCAGACCGTTGCCGATGATCGCCAGGCGCCCCTTGCGCTGCATGTTCAACAGGCGCGGAAAGATGCTCATGTCGCCGGCCCCGGTGACGAAACGCGGGCGCAGGGCCAGGGTTTCGAGGCCGAACTCCTGGGCGCCGAAGACTTTTTGCTCGGCCAGGTACTTAGTGGCGGCGTAAGGGTGCTTGAAGCGTTTGGGCACCTGTTCTTCGCTCAGGCCCTGGTGATCGCGACCATCGAAGTAGATCGACGGCGACGACAAATGCACCAGCCGCCGTACCCGTTGCTTCAGGCAGGCCTCGACCACGTTCTCAGTGACCTGGACATTGCCCTGATGGAAGTCCTGATAACGCCCCCACAAACCGACGGCACCGGCGCAATGCACCACGGCCTCGACGTCCGAACACAGTTCGCGAGCCAGTTCCGGGTCGCTCAAGTCACCCTGGATGAACTCGGCTCCCCGGCGTACCAGATGCTCCACACTCTCGGCCCGGCGACCGTTGACCCGCACGTCCAGGCCCTGCTCCAGGGCAAAACGCGCAAAGCGCCCGCCGATGAAGCCGCTTGCGCCGGTAACCAGAATCTTCATGAATTGCTCCGAATTTTTCGTTTTGCGTATTACGTGAGGTCTTGACGCTGCGCGTCAGTCCAAGGGCACCAGCCATTGCTTCGATGCGCGTACCAATTGATCGGTGAGCAGCCCCAGCAGCTGGCCGCCATTACGCCAATGATGCCAGTACAACGGCACATCGATCGGCTTATCTGGCAGCAGCTCCTGCAATACGCCCCTTTCCAGTTGCTCGCGTACCTGCAGTTCCGGAACCAGCCCCCAACCCAGCCCGGCTTCCGTCAGACGAATGAAACCTTCGGAGGACGGGCATAAATGGTGTTCGAAACCGCCCTCGACGCCGAGGGACGCAAGGTACCGATGCTGCAGGAAATCGTCCGGGCCAAACACCAGCGCCGGGGTGCGGGCCAACTGATCGGCCCGTACGCCCTGCGGAAAGTGCCGGGCAATAAAGGCGGGGCTGGCCAGTGCCCGGTAACGCATGGCCCCTAGCAGCACGCTGCGCGCACCCGCCACCGGGCGCTCGCTGGCGCAGACGCAGGCCGCCACTTCACCGGCGCGCATGCGCTTGAGGCCGACGGTCTGGTCTTCGACCACCAGATCCATCAACAGATGCTGTTCCGCGCAAAACGCCCCCACGGCCTGCGCCCACCAAGTGGCCAGGCTGTCGGCGTTCAGGGCGATCCGCAGGCGCTCCGGCAGGCCCTCTTCATCCAGCGCCGGCACCAGGCTTTGCAAATCCCGTTCAAGCAAGCGCACCTGCTGCACGTGGTTGAGCAGCCGTCGACCGATTTCCGTCGGCGTTGGCGGTGTAGTCCGCACCAGTACCGGTTGGCCGACCCGCGCTTCCAGTAGTTTGATACGTTGGGAAATTGCCGATTGCGACAGGCCCAGCACTTGGGCCGCCCGTTCAAAACCGGCCTGTTCAACCACGGCGGCCAGGGCAGAAAGCAATTTATAGTCGAACATCAGTTTTCCTAATGAGCGATCAGCAAGATTGGTTTTTCTTATACAGCCTTCACAAGGACAATGACCAGCAAGAACTCTTGAACAAGGATCACCCACATGGCTGGCGAAACTTCATTGGCAACGCTGCTGCGCAGTATGAGCCCGCAACTCAACGCCGGCGAATACGTGTTCTGCACCCTGCGTGACGGCAAGTTGCCCAAGGATCTGGAGATTGTCGGCAGCTTCCGCGAGCAGGAAGGCCTGACCGTGATTCTCGAACGCTCCCACGCCGAAAAAGCCGGTTTCAGCTTTGACTACATCGCCGCCTGGATCACCTTGAACGTACATTCGGCCCTCGACGCCGTCGGCCTGACCGCCGCGTTCGCCACGGCATTGGGCCAGGCCGGAATCAGCTGCAACGTGATTGCCGGCTACTACCACGACCATTTGTTTGTCGGCCAGGCCGACGCCGACCGTGCCCTGCAGGTGCTGCGGGATCTGGCAGCCAACGCGGAGTAAATAATCATGTGGCAAAGTTATGTGAACGGGCTGCTCGTGGCCTTCGGCCTGATCATGGCGATCGGCACCCAGAATGCGTTTGTCCTGGCGCAAAGCCTGCGGCGTGAACATCACCTGCCGGTGGCGGCGCTCTGCGTGGCCTGCGATGCCCTGTTGGTGGCCGCCGGGGTATTTGGCCTGGCGACGGTGCTGGCGCAGAATCCGACGCTGTTGGCCATCGCCCGTTGGGGCGGCGCAGCGTTCCTGTTGTGGTACGGCAGCCAGGCGCTGCGTCGGGCTTTTTCGAAGCAGAGCCTTGAGCAGGGCGAAGGCCAGACCGTACGCTCGCTGCGGGCGGTCATGCTCAGCGCGCTGGCAGTGACGTTGCTCAACCCGCACGTTTATCTGGACACCGTTTTGCTGATTGGCTCCCTGGGCGCCCAACAAACCGAGCCCGGCGCTTATGTCGTCGGCGCGGCCAGCGCCTCGCTGCTTTGGTTTTTCACCCTGGCGCTCGGTGCGGCATGGCTGGCACCGTGGCTCGCCCGCCCCAGCACCTGGCGAATTCTCGATCTGTTGGTGGCTATGATGATGTTTGCCGTAGCGCTCCAGTTGATCGCGGCCAGCTGATTCGCGGAACCTCTATTCCACACAGTTGTTGCGTGGTTATGCCGCCCCCCCGGTGCTATGATCCGACTCCCTGCGCCGCAAAGAGTACAAACTCCCCGGCGCTTGTCTGGCCGCCCGTGATCGGCCTTGCGCTCACCGCAACTGACCTGATTAGGAGAATCATCATGGCTTTCGAATTGCCGCCACTGCCGTACGCACACGATGCCCTGCAGCCGCACATCTCCAAGGAAACCCTGGAGTTCCACCACGACAAGCACCACAACACCTACGTCGTGAACCTGAACAACCTGGTGCCAGGCACCGAGTTCGAAGGCAAGACCCTGGAAGAAATCGTCAAGACTTCCTCGGGCGGTATCTTCAACAACGCCGCTCAGGTCTGGAACCACACTTTCTACTGGAACTGCCTGGCGCCAAACGCCGGCGGTCAACCAACCGGCGCTCTGGCTGAAGCCATCAACGCGGCTTTCGGTTCGTTCGACAAGTTCAAGGAAGAGTTCAGCAAGACGTCCATCGGCACCTTCGGTTCCGGTTGGGGCTGGCTGGTGAAGAAGGCTGACGGTTCCCTGGCCCTGGCCAGCACCATCGGCGCCGGCAACCCGCTGACCAACGGCGACACCCCGCTGCTGACCTGCGACGTCTGGGAACACGCTTACTACATCGACTACCGCAACCTGCGTCCAAAGTATGTCGAAGCGTTCTGGAACCTGGTCAACTGGAAATTCGTGGCTGAGCAGTTCGAAGGCAAAACCTTCACCGCTTAAGCTCGACGCCAGTCAAGAAAACCCGGCTTTTTAGCCGGGTTTTTTATGAGTTCGGGAAAGTCCGAAAAGTGGCCACATCAATGAAAAACGTGTCAATTATCCGGCCGCCTTCGCGAGCAAGCCCGCTCCCACACTAGATCGTGTCGTATACGGATCAAATGTGGGAGCGGGCTTGCTCGCGAAGAACGATTACGCGGTTAGTCTGCGAACTACCGCGGATCGAGGTTATCCAACGCGCGACTCACCGCCAGCTCCGCCAACATGACAATCTGCGAAATGGCCAGCGCTGTGTTGCGCTGGGGGCCATTCAGGTAGGTGGCGAAATCACTCGCCAAGACATTGGCTGAAGCCAGTGATTCACAGGCGTGGGCAAGAAGGCTTTCAGTGTCCATGTCGGGAACGATCATGAACATGGTGCGGGGGCTGTAGGGTTTGGTGGTGCTGCTGGGGGGATCGGGGATTAGCTTATCCAAAATATGCTCCTTATCGATTGGAGCCATCTCTCGCCGTTTCTCACGCGAGCGAAGAGGTGGCAGCTATGTGCGGAGTGAGAAACCGGCAAGAGAGCAATCCGGCCAGACCGAGGTCTGCCCGCACACAGCCGCCATAAAGCATTGCTGGCAGCGGATAAGCTGGCGGCAATTATGGTGGTACTGGCGCTGGATTAACACTCTCTTGCGGGTTCTCACGCCCGATCGCTGAAGCATTTCAGCGATCACCAAAGGTTATTCAGTCCGCTTCCGACGGGCAACCTGAAAACTGCGTGGGAAACTTCTGGCGCTTTCCTACACCGCTAACCCGCAAAAACGTAACGCGGAGCGTCTCTGGCAGCACTCCCACGCGGGCGTGTGGAAACGATATGTTGGGGTGTGGCTGAAAATGCAATGTCGACTGTCCCGCCATCTTCGCGAGCAGGCTCGCTCACATTGGGCCCCCGGTTTTTAGTCGGGACTTCTGGCCACTGAAGATCCCCGTGGGAGCGAGCTTGCTCGCGAAAAACTCCAGGACAACGCGGGCATTCAGGCAGCACGCGTTATCGTTGACGTCCATCGCGAGCAAGCTCGCTCCTACAGGGCCGAGCGTTAGCTCGCCTGCAGCTTTTGATCTTGATCCACCCGCCCCCTCGGCAGGCTGAGTGGAGGTGTTCATCCGGGGATGGGCGCGCAGCGCCGTTCGACGCAGTCGAACTCATTGCATGTAGGTCGAAGCGAAGCCGACCGGAGGGCAATGCCCCCGGATGAACACCGGAGCGAAGGAACCCCGAGCCTCAGCGAGGGGCCGTACGTAAGGGGCGAGACTTTTTGGTTCCTTTTGTGGTCGTTTGACAAAAGGGACTCGCCGTAAGGGCGAAACCGCCAGCCGCCGTTACCGCAGCAATGGATATGTACTCCGTTAAATATCCAAACCAACCTACAGAATCCAAGGCATTTCCCGACGATGAAACAAGCCCCCTGGTCCTTGCTCCCCCGCCGCGGACGACTAACATCAAACAAAAGGAAAATATCTCCACCCCGCCCCTCAAGTTGAAGGACTCGACAACCGACACAGTGCTAATAGGCTAACTCGTCAAGACAACTGCAAATCGGCCAAGCTGCAGGCAAAATCCCCCAAGGATGATTGTCACTTTGACTGCCATCACGGGATTGCCAATACTCATGGCAACTTGATGCTACCCGCACGGAACAAGGAATAACCCTTTGAAGCTGGAACTCAAGAACAGCTTGTCGGTGAAGTTGCTGCGGGTCGTGCTCCTGTCGGCATTGATCGTCGGCGTGGTCTTGAGCTGCGCTCAGATTGTGTTCGATGCCTATAAAACACGCCAGGCCGTCGCCAGCGATGCCCAGCGTATCCTCGACATGTTTCGCGACCCCTCGACCCAGGCTGTCTATAGCCTGGACCGGGAAATGGGCATGCAGGTCATCGAAGGCCTGTTTCAGGACGACGCCGTGCGCCAGGCCTCCATCGGCCATCCCAACGAAGCCATGCTCGCGCAAAAAAACCGCGAGTTGCAGCACTCCCACAGTCGCTGGCTGACCGACCCGATTCTTGGCAAGGAACGCACCTTCACCACCCAACTGGTCGGTCGCGGGCCTTACAGCGAGTATTACGGCGATCTGAGCATCACCCTCGATACCGCCACTTACGGCCAGGGGTTCATTGTCAGCTCGGTGATCATCTTCATTTCCGGCGTACTGCGCGCGCTCGCCATGGGGCTGGTGTTGTATCTGGTCTATCACTGGCTGCTGACCAAGCCGCTGTCGCGGATCATCGAGCACCTCACGGAAATCAATCCGGATCGTCCCAGCGAGCACAAGATTCCGCTGCTCAAGGGCCACGAGAAAAACGAACTGGGCATCTGGATCAACACCGCCAACCAGTTGCTCGAATCCATCGAACGCAATACCCATCTGCGCCACGAAGCCGAAAACAGCCTGTTGCGCATGTCCCAGTACGATTTCCTGACGGGACTGCCGAACCGGCAGCAACTGCAGCAGCAACTGGACAAGATCCTCATCGACGCCGGCAAACTGCAGCGCCGGGTCGCGGTGTTGTGTGTCGGCCTCGATGACTTCAAGGGCATCAACGAGCAGTTCAGCTACCAGACCGGCGACCAGTTGTTGCTGGCCCTGGCCGATCGCCTGCGCGGTCATAGCGGTCGCCTGGGCGCCCTCGCCCGCCTCGGTGGCGACCAGTTCGCCCTGGTCCAGGCCGATATCGAGCAGCCCTACGAAGCCGCCGAACTGGCGCAAAGCATTCTTGATGATCTGGAAGCGGCGTTTGCCCTCGACCATCAGGAGATCCGCCTGCGCGCCACCATCGGCATCACTCTGTTCCCCGAGGACGGCGACAGTACCGAGAAGTTGCTGCAAAAGGCCGAGCAGACCATGACGCTGGCCAAGACCCGTTCGCGCAACCGCTATCAGTTCTATATCGCCAGCGTCGACACCGAAATGCGCCGCCGCCGCGAGCTGGAAAAAGACCTGCGCGATGCCCTGATCCGCAATCAGTTCTACCTCGTCTACCAGCCGCAAATCAGCTATCGCGACAACCGCGTGGTGGGCGTCGAAGCCCTGATTCGCTGGCAACACCCCGAGCACGGTATGGTACCGCCAGACCTGTTCATCCCGCTGGCCGAACAGAATGGCACCATCATTGCCATCGGCGAATGGGTGCTTGACCAGGCCTGCAAACAATTACGCGAGTGGCATGACCAGGGCTTCAGCGACCTGCGCATGGCGGTAAACCTGTCCACGGTTCAATTGCACCACGCCGAACTGCCACGGGTGGTCAACAACCTGCTGCAGATGTATCGCCTGCCACCACGCAGCCTGGAGCTGGAAGTCACCGAAACCGGTCTGATGGAAGACATCAGCACGGCGGCCCAGCACCTGCTCAGCCTGCGCCGCTCCGGCGCGCTGATCGCCATCGATGACTTTGGCACCGGCTATTCATCCTTGAGCTATCTGAAGAGCCTGCCGCTGGACAAGATCAAGATTGACAAGAGCTTCGTTCAGGACCTGCTCGATGACGACGACGATGCGACCATCGTTCGGGCCATCATCCAGCTGGGCAAGAGCCTCGGCATGCAGGTGATTGCCGAAGGCGTGGAAACCGCCGAGCAAGAGGCCTACATCATCTCCGAAGGCTGCCACGAAGGTCAGGGCTATCTCTACAGCAAGCCGCTGCCGGCACGGGAACTGGGCGTTTACCTGAAGCAGGCCCAACGCAGCAATGCCGCTATTTTGTAATCCCCTGTAGGAGCGAGCTTGCTCGCGATGAACCTGAGAGCAACACGCTCATTCAGAATGAACGCGTCATCGTTCACGTCCATCGTCGGATCGCCGCCCGGAGCAAGCTCGCTCCTACAGTGAATAAGAAATATTTACAGGTACAACCCTTTACACATAATGCGAAAGATTTGCATTATGTCGCAGTTTTGCGTGCGCATCGCACCACTCCACCCCTTATCGAAGCAGGATGTTCGCCATGATTCGTATGCCTCTGGCTACCGCCAGTCTGTTGGCCATCGCTATTTCCCTCGCCGGTTGCGGCGAAGGTAAAGACCAGGAAAAAGCTGCCGCGCCTGCGCCAGCTGCCAGCACTGCGGCTGCTCCAGCCGCTGCGCCTGCCGCTGCCGGTAAAGTCGACGAAGCCGCCGCCAAAGCCGTTGTCGCCCATTACGCCGACATCGTTTTCGCCGTTTACAGCGATGCCGAATCCACCGCGAAGACCCTGCAAACCGCCGTCGACGCCTTCCTCGCCAAGCCGAATGCCGACACCCTGAAAGCCGCCAAGGCAGCCTGGGTTGCCGCCCGCGTGCCTTACCTGCAGAGCGAAGTGTTCCGCTTCGGTAACACCATCGTTGACGACTGGGAAGGTCAGCTGAACTCCTGGCCGCTGGACGAAGGCCTGATCGACTACGTCGACAAGTCCTACGAACACGCCCTGGGCAACCCGGGTGCCACTGCCAACATCATCGCCAACACTGAAGTACAGATCGGCGAAGACAAGGTCGATGTCAAAGACATCACCCCGGAAAAACTCGCCAGCCTGAACGAGCTGGGCGGTTCCGAGGCCAACGTTGCCACCGGCTACCACGCCATCGAATTCCTGCTCTGGGGCCAGGACCTGAACGGCACCGGCCCTGGCGCCGGCAACCGTCCGGCTTCGGACTACCTGGAAGGCAAAGGCGCCACTGGCGGTCACAACGATCGTCGTCGTGCCTACCTGAAAGCCGTGACCCAACTGCTGGTCAGCGACCTGGAAGAAATGGTCGGTAACTGGAAGCCAAACGTGGCCGACAACTACCGCGCCACCCTGGAAGCGGAACCGGCTGAAACCGGCCTGCGCAAAATGCTGTTCGGCATGGGCAGCCTGTCCCTGGGCGAACTGGCGGGCGAGCGCATGAAGGTTTCCCTGGAAGCCAACTCCCCGGAAGACGAACAGGATTGCTTCAGCGACAACACCCACAACTCGCACTTCTACGATGCCAAGGGCATTCGTAACGTGTACCTGGGCGAATACTCCCGTGTCGACGGCACCAAAATGACTGGCGCCAGCCTGTCGTCCCTGGTGGCCAAGGCTGATCCGGCTGCTGACACCGCACTGAAAGACGATCTGGCTGCTACCGAAGCCAAGATCCAGATCATGGTCGACCACGCCAACAAGGGTGAGCACTACGACCAGTTGATCGCCGCTGGCAACACCGCGGGCAACCAGATCGTCCGCGACGCTATCGCGTCCTTGGTCAAGCAGACCGGTTCGATCGAAGCCGCTGCAGGCAAACTGGGCATCAACGACCTGAACCCGGACAACGCTGATCACGAATTCTGATCAACGCTGGCTGAGTGAGTAATAAGGCGACCTTCGGGTCGCCTTTTTCATATCTGCCATACACAGCCCATTGTGGGAGCGAGCCTGCTCGCTCCCACAGGGTTCAGGGTTGGCCGCGACAATTGCCCCACATCAAGCAAACGATAATTCCTCTTATTCAAATTCCCATCCCCTGTTAGACTTTGCGCCCTTGTTTTGCTCGTCTTGCAGGATGTCTGATGCCCTCGCTGCCTCTTCGCTTGTCCGCACTGTTTCTGGCCCTGGGCCTGAGTGCCTGCGATGACGCCCCGAAATTCACCCAGGCCGAACCTGGTGAAGCCCGCTCCGGCGGCAGTGCGACGGTGCGCAAGACCGATCAGAATGCGTTTTCCATGCCCTCGGCGAATCTGCCGCCGTCACGGCGCGTGGATTTCAGCGTCGGCAACAGCTTCTTCCGCAGCCCTTGGGTGATCGCGCCATCGACGACGACCGCTCGCGATGGCCTCGGTCCACTGTTCAACACCAATGCCTGCCAGGGCTGCCACATCAAGGACGGCCGCGGCCATCCGCCGACTCCCGACGATGTGAACGCCGTGTCGATGCTGGTACGCCTGTCGATTCCCGACGCCCCGGTGTATGCCAAGGTCATCGAACAGCTCGGCGTGGTGCCGGAGCCCGTCTACGGCGGTCAGTTCCAGGACATGGCCGTACCCGGCGTGGCCCCCGAAGGCAAAGTGCGGGTCGATTACACCCCCGTGCCGGTTCGCTTCAAGGACGGCACCGAAGTCGAATTGCGCAAACCAAGCCTGAACATCACCCAGCTGGGCTACGGCCCGATGCACCCCGACACCCGTTTTTCGGCCCGCGTGGCGCCACCGATGATTGGCCTGGGTCTGCTCGAAGCGATCCCCGAGGAGGCCATCCTGGCCAACGCCGAGGCACAGGCCAAGGCGAACAACGGCATCAGCGGACGCCCGAACCGGGTCTGGGATGACGCCCGGCAAAAGACCGTTCTGGGACGATTTGGCTGGAAAGCCGGACAACCGAACCTCAATCAACAGAATGTCCACGCGTTTTCGGGTGATATGGGCCTCACGACCAGCCTGAGACCCTTTGATGACTGCACGGACGCGCAAACGGCTTGCAAACAGGCACCCAGTGGCAACGGCCCGAATGGCGAGCCGGATGTCAGCGACAACATCCTGCGCCTGGTGCTGTTCTATAGCCGCAACCTTGCCGTACCAGCCCGTCGTGACGTCAACGCACCTGAAGTGCTGGCCGGCAAGTCCCTGTTTTATCAGGCGGGCTGCCAGTCCTGTCACACCCCGAAATACACCACCGCCGCCAACGCCGCCGAACCTGAACTGGCCAATCAAGTGATTCGCCCGTACAGCGATCTGCTGCTGCATGACATGGGCGACGGCCTGGCCGACAACCGTAGCGAATTCCAGGCCAGCGGCCGCCAATGGCGTACCCCGCCATTGTGGGGCATCGGCCTGACACAGGCGGTCAGCGGCCACACCCAGTTCCTGCACGACGGCCGCGCTCGCAACCTGCTCGAAGCCGTGCTCTGGCATGGCGGCGAGGCGACAGCGGCGCAGCAACAGGTTTTGTCTTTCGATGCCGAGCAACGCGCTGCGTTGCTGGCGTTCCTGAATTCCCTTTAACACGTATTCCACTCGCGGGAGCCCGACATGTTCCGTCCCAAACTGTTGTTCACCAGCCTTGCCGCACTCGCCCTGGGCGCCTGCTCGCCCCAGGACCCACAAGCGGTCACGTCGTCGGCTATCGCCAAGTCGGTGATCCTGCCGACCTACACCCGCTGGGTTGAAGCCGACCGTCAATTGGCGGTCAGCGCCCTCGCCTACTGCGAAGGCAAGGAAACCCTGGAAACCGCTCGTGCCGATTTCCTGCACGCGCAAAAAGCCTGGGCCGAACTGCAACCGCTGCTGATCGGGCCATTAGCCGAAGGCAACCGTTCGTGGCAAGTACAGTTCTGGCCGGACAAGAAAAACCTGGTCGGTCGTCAGGTCGAACAACTGGTTACCGCCCAGCCGCAAATCGATGCCGCCGCCCTGGCCAAGTCCAGCGTTGTGGTACAGGGTCTTTCGGCCTACGAATACATTCTGTTCGACAGCAAGCCTGACGTGGCCAACGCTGAGCAGAAGGCCAGATACTGCCCGCTGCTGGTCGCCATCGGTGAGCGCCAGAAACAGTTGGCCGAAGACATTCTGCAAACCTGGAACAACACCGACGGCATGCTCGCGCAAATGAGCAAATTCCCGAACCAGCGCTACGCGGACTCCCACGAAGCGATCGCCGATCTGCTGCGTGTGCAAGTCACGGCCATCGACACCCTGAAGAAAAAACTCGGCACGCCGATGGGCCGCCAGACCAAGGGTGTGCCGCAACCGTTCCAGGCCGATGCATGGCGTAGCCAGTCGTCCCTGACCAGCCTCGAAGCCAGCCTCGCGGCTGCCAGGACAGTCTGGGAAGGTGTGGATAACAAAGGCCTGCGCAGCCTGTTGCCGAGCGAGCAGAAACCGTTGGCCGACAAGATCGATGCCGCCTATGCCGCCTCACTGAAACTGTTCGCCAGCAACCAGCGCTCGCTGACCGAAATGCTCGGTGACGACGCCGGCCGCCAGCAACTCAACGATCTGTATGACAGCCTCAACGTCGTCCATCGCCTGCACGAGGCCGATCTGGCCAAGGCGCTGGGCATCCAACTGGGCTTCAACGCCAACGACGGTGACTGATGAGGGCAAGTTCCATGCTGCGACGCCAGGTTCTGACCTTGGGTAGTTTGTTGCTGGGTGCGGTGACACTGGGCGGCTGGAAGCTGTTCAAGCAAAAGGACAAGAGTCCGTTGTTGCTGTCGGCACGGGACGATACCGACGGCCAGCATTACGCCGTCGGTTATCGCCTGGATGGCTCCCAGGTGTTCGCCACCCGGGTCGGCCAGCGTTGCCACGACATCGTCAACCACCCGACACTGCCGATTGCGCTGTTTGTCGCCCGTCGTCCAGGTACCGAGAGCTACCTGATCGACCTGCGCGACGGCGCACTCCTGCAAACCGTGGTGTCACAGCCGAACCGGCACTTCTACGGACACGCGGTCATTCACCACAGCGGTGACTGGCTGTACGCCACCGAAAACGACACCAGCGATCCGGGCCGCGGCCTGCTCGGCGTGTATAAATTCGAAGGCGAACGGCTGGTGCACAGCGGTGAGATTTCCACCCACGGCCTCGGTCCCCATCAGGTGTCGTGGATGCCCGATGGCGAAACCCTGGTGGTGGCCAACGGCGGGATTCGCACGGAGGCCGAAAGCCGGGTGGAGATGAACCTCAACGCCATGGAACCGAGCCTGGTCCTGATGCAACGTGACGGCACCCTGCTGAGCAAGGAAACCCTCGCCCAGCAGATGAACAGCGTGCGCCATCTGGCCATCGCCAGCGACGGCACCATCGTCGCCAGCCAGCAGTTCATGGGCGCGGCCCACGAGTCGTCGGAGTTGCTGGCGATCAAGCGGCCCGGTCAGCCCTTCGTCGCGTTCCCGGTGCCCGAGCACCAGTTACAGGCCATGGGGCACTACACCGCCAGCGTCGCGGTACACAGCGACTTGCGCCTGGTGGCGTTGACTGCGCCGCGGGGCAACCGCTTTTTCATCTGGGACCTGGACAGCGGTGAAGTACGCCTGGATGCGCCTCTGCCCGATTGCGCCGGGGTCGGTGCCGTGGCCGATGGTTTTGTCGTGACCTCGGGTCAGGGTCGCTGCCGCTACTACGACTGTCGCCAGACAAACCTTGTTGCAAAACCGCTGGAGCTACCCGCCGGGCTCTGGGACAACCATCTGCATCTGATGGCGTAAATCATTGAAAAGATCGCCGCCTTGGGCCGCGCCTGCGAGATGACGAACATCCCGCAGGCGCGGCCCAAGGCGGCGAATCTTTTCAGGCTTTCACCCCTCTAATACCTCACAACATGTAAAAACGGCAGTTGGATTACCCTCTACACTCCCGGTAATGTGCCCCGCTGTCTCACCTGATTCTCTCCAAGGAACTGGATATGCTGCGTCGCCGCATGCTGATCATGTTGGGTGTCGTTCTACTGATTGTGCTGGTCCTGGCCGCGTACAAAGCCTTCTCGATCTACACGATGGTTCAAGGCTACTCTGCGCCCAGACCGGCCATCAGCGTTGCCGTGGCCACCGCCACCGAGCGCCCATGGCAAGCCCGCCTGCCTAGCGTTGGCACGCTCAAGGCATTGCAAGGCGTGGACCTGAGCCTGGAGACCGATGGCACCGTCATCGATTTGCAGTTCGAGTCAGGGCAAAAGGTCAAGGCCGGTCAACCACTCCTGCGCCTCGACAGCGCCGTGGAAAGTGCCCTGCTGGAAACTGCTCTGGCCGACCTCGGGCTGGCACAGCTCGATTACGGTCGCGGTAGCCAACTGGTCGGCAGCCAGGCGATTTCCAAAGGCGAGTTCGACCGGCTTTCGGCGGTGCTGAAAAAGAGCAAGGCCACGGTCAATCAACTCAAGGCTGCGCTCGGCAAAAAAAGCATCGTCGCGCCCTTCAGCGGCACCATCGGCATTCGTCAGGTAGACGTTGGCGACTATCTTGCCAGCGGCACCATGATCGCCACCCTGCAAGACCTCAGTAGCCTGTATGTCGACTTTTTCGTGCCCGAGCAGTCGGTGCCGAAGATTGCTCTCGGCCAGCCAGTGCAGGTCATTGTCGCGGCGTATCCGACCCAGGAGTACCCCGGCACCATCAGTGCAATCAACCCCAAAGTCGAGAACAGCACCCGTAACGTGCAGGTCCGCGCCGCCCTGGCCAACCCCGATGGCAAGTTGATGCCAGGCATGTTCGCCAGCCTCCAGGTGCTCCTGCCCGACCCGCAACCGCGCATCGTGGTACCGGAAAGCGCGATTACCTACACGCTCTACGGCAACTCGGTGTATGTGGCCGTACCAAAGAAGGCCGAAGATGGCAGCCCGGAAAAGGACGACAAGGGCCAGCCGGTGCTGATCGCCGAACGGCGTTTTGTCGAAACCGGCGAACGCCGCGATGGGCAAGTGATGATCACCAAAGGCGTGCAGAGCGGCGAGAAAGTGGTGACCGCCGGCCAGCTCAAACTGGACAACGGCGCACACATTGCCATCAGCGACGACAAGACGCTGGCCGAGCGGAACAGCCCGCCACGCGCGGACTGATCAAGGAATCCCCATGGCTTTTACCGATCCGTTCATCCGCCGCCCGGTTCTCGCAACCGTGGTCAGCCTGCTGATTGTGCTGCTGGGCTTCCAGGCCTGGGGCAAGCTGCCCCTGCGCCAGTATCCGCAAATGGAAAACGCCCTGATCACGGTGACCACCGCCTACCCCGGGGCCAACGCCGAGACCATCCAGGGCTACATCACCCAACCGATGCAGCAAAGCCTGGCCAGCGCCGAGGGCATCGACTACATGACCTCGGTGAGTCGCCAGAACTTTTCGGTGATCTCGATCTACGCGCGCGTCGGCTCAAACAGCGACCGTCTGTTTACCGAACTGCTGGCCAAGGCCAACGAGGTCAAGAGCCAGCTGCCCCAGGACGCTGAAGACCCGGTGCTGAGCAAACAATCTGCCGATGCGTCAGTGCTGATGTACATGAGCTTTTTCAGCAAGGAATTGAGCAACCCGCAGATTACCGATTACCTGTCGCGGGTGATCCAGCCGAAACTGGCGACCTTGCCCGGCATGGCCGAAGCTGAGATCCTCGGCAACCAGGTCTTTGCCATGCGCCTCTGGCTGGACCCGATGAAGCTCTCTGGTTTCGGCCTCAGTGCCAGCGATGTGACCAACGCGGTGCGCCAGTACAACTTCCTCTCGGCCGCCGGCGAGGTGAAAGGCGAATACGTGGTCACCAGCATCAACGCCAATACCGAACTCAAGTCCGCCGAAGCCTTCGGGGCGATTGCGCTCAAGGTCGATGGCGACAGCCGTGTGTTGCTGCGCGATGTGGCGCGTGTGGAAATGGGTGCGGAAAACTACGACACCATCAGCTCGTTCGGTGGCACCCCTTCGGTGTACATCGGCATCAAGGCGACGCCCGGTGCCAACCCGCTGGAAGTGATCAAGGAAGTGCGCAAGATCATGCCAGACCTGGAGGCCCAGCTACCGCCGAACCTCAAGGGTGAGATCGCCTACGACGCCACCCTGTTCATCCAGGCCTCGATCGACGAAGTGGTGAAAACCCTGTTCGAAGCGGTGCTGATCGTGATCGTGGTGGTGTTCCTGTTCCTCGGCGCCCTGCGTTCGGTGGTGATCCCGGTGGTGACCATCCCGCTGTCGATGATCGGCGTCATGTTCTTCATGCAGATGATGGGGTACTCCATCAACCTGCTCACCCTGCTGGCAATGGTATTGGCCATCGGCCTGGTGGTGGACGACGCCATCGTGGTGGTGGAAAACATTCATCGCCACATCGAGGAAGGCAAGACACCGCTCGACGCCGCCATTGAAGGCGCCCGGGAAATCGCCATGCCGGTGGTCTCGATGACCATCACCCTGGCCGCGGTATATGCACCGATCGGCTTCCTGACCGGCCTGACCGGGGCGTTGTTCAAGGAGTTCGCCCTGACCCTGGCCGGCGCGGTGGTGATTTCCGGTATCGTCGCCCTGACCCTGTCGCCGATGATGTGTGCGTTTCTGCTGCGCCACGACGAGAACCCCAGTGGCCTGGCCCATCGCCTGGACATGATTTTCGAAAGACTCAAGCGCCGCTACCAGAGCCTGCTTCACGGCACCCTAAACACCCGGCCGGTGGTGCTGGTGTTCGCCGTGATCGTGTTGTGCCTGATTCCGGTCTTTCTCAAATTCACCAAATCGGAACTGGCGCCGGATGAGGACCAGGGCATCATTTTCATGATAGCCAACGCCCCGCAACCGACCAACCTCGACTACCTGAACACCTACACCGACGAGTTCATCTCGATCTTCAAGGCGTTTCCGGAGTACTACTCGTCCTTCCAGATCAACGGTTTCAACGGCGTGCAATCGGGCATCGGCGGTTTCCTGCTCAAGCCGTGGAACGAGCGCAGTCGCACGCAAATGGCGATCCTGCCCAAGGTGCAGGCCAAACTGGAAAAGATCACGGGGTTGCAGATTTTCGGCTTCAACCTGCCGTCCCTGCCGGGCACCGGCGAAGGTGTGCCGTTCCAGTTCGTCATCAACTCCGCCAACGATTACGAGTTGCTGCTGCAGGTGGCCGACCGGGTAAAAAAACGGGCGAAGGAATCCGGCAAGTTTGCGTTTGTCCACGTTGACCTGGCCTTCGACAAGCCGGAAGTGGTGGTGGATATCGACCGCGCCAAGGCCGCGCAGATGGGGGTTTCCATGCAGGATCTGGGGGGAACCCTGGCGACCCTGCTGGGTGAAGCCGAGATCAACCGTTTCACCATTGAAGGTCGCAGCTACAAAGTCATTGCCCAGGTCGAACGGCCGTTCCGTGACAATCCGGACTGGCTGAACAATTACTACGTGAAAAACACCAAGGGCGAGCTGTTGGCATTGTCGACCCTGATCACCATCACCGACCGTGCTCGACCGCGACAACTGAACCAGTTCCAGCAACTCAACTCGGCCATCCTGTCCGGAGTACCGCTGGTGAGCATGGGGGAAGCCATCGACCTCGTGCGCCAGATCGCCCGGGAAGAAGCACCCGCCGGCTTTGCCTTCGACTACGCCGGAGCATCGAGGCAGTACGTTCAGGAAGGCAGTGCCCTATGGGTCACCTTTGCCTTGGCACTGGCGATCATTTTCCTGGTGCTGGCGGCCCAGTTCGAAAGCTTCCGCGACCCGCTGGTGATCCTGGTCACCGTGCCCCTGTCCATCTGCGGCGCATTGATTCCGCTGTTCCTGGGTTGGTCGAGCATGAACATCTACACCCAGGTCGGGTTGGTGACGTTGATCGGGCTGATCAGCAAGCACGGCATTCTGATCGTCCAGTTCGCCAACCAGCTACGCAAGGACAAGGGCCTGACGGCACGGGAAGCGGTAGAAGAAGCGGCGGCCATCCGGCTGCGACCGGTCTTGATGACCACCGCGGCGATGGTGTTCGGCATGGTGCCATTGATCATCGCCACCGGTGCTGGCGCAGTCAGCCGGTTCGACATCGGCACGGTCATCGCGACGGGCATGTCGATCGGCACGTTGTTCACCCTGTTTGTGTTGCCCTGCATCTACACGTTGCTGGCCAAACCCGATAAACCCTGACACAGATGAACTTGTAGGAGCGAGCTTGCTCCGGGCGGCGTTCCGACGATGGACTCAAGAGCGCCGCGTTTGGCCAGTAAATACGCGCTATCGTTAACGACCATCGCGAGCAAGCTCGCTCCTACACTGCACGCAAAAAAAAGGCCTCGCATCAGCGAGGCCTTTTATTTGGGCTTCAATCGGTTCAATTTTGCGGCCTCAATCCTTGAGAAAGTCCGAACATGAACAACAACAGATCATGATCGGGTCGAGTGGCCACGGATGCCTTTGCAACCCGTGGCAATGGACAATGTTCTTCTGCGCTTATCGAGCTGAGAACCCGGGGGCGCGGTTGCTCCCAGGTTGCCATCGCGATTGATGCAACTGCCAAGGCTCCTACCAGAAACAAACCTCGTGCAATTTCGAGTTTCATCGCTATAAACCCTTGATGGCGCTGCCAAACGCCGTCTCATAAAAATAGACCAGCTTTTTCCAGTCTGCCGCGCTGAACGACGAGTGGCGACGCAACTGCTTCAAGTCATGGACAGCTGCACGATTGGCGGTCAAACGCCGTCGGCATTTCTCCAGATCGATCAGGGCCACTTCGACCTTGGCCGTCTCGCCCTCACCGGTCACGCGAACGAATACGTGCTTGTCGTAAAGGCAACCGTGCTGCCAGCGGCCCTTGTGCATGCGAGCCAGGTTTTCAGCCAGGTCCTTGAGCACTCGGTCGTTTATGGCTTCACCATGACGCTCGCGACCGCCACCGGCGTACCAGCGATCGATTTCCTCGAAGCCGTCCAGCGACTTGGTGAGCAGCAAGGCACGCCACTTGTGCACAGGGTCGCGCTGTGCGCCGCAGAAAACGATTTCCGGAACCCGTACGCCAAGCGCGGTCACACCGATGAGCGCAGCATGCTCGCGCAGTACCGTAGGCCGCCCGAAGGGGTGCTGCCAGCTACGATGGATATGCCCGGTCTGGCGCTTGACGTAGAGCAGCTGACCATCACTGCCCATCAGGCGTTGAACGCCGCTTTCCCCGCCGCGACGGACGTTGGGTTCCTCCACCCATTCACCGCGCTGATTCCAAAAGTAATCGAAGCGGTCCTGGGGAGCGACTTCCGTTTCTGCTGCACACTGCACTGCCATCCTGTTACCTCTTGCGTAATACGTAAACTCGCCACATCGCATAGAGCGGCAAAAAGTCCAGTTGTTCCTGGATGCGGAATCCCGCCTGCTCAAATTCCTTTTCTACGGTAGCGGCCGGTAACACAAACCGGTTTTGGTAACCTTCCTGCCCACGGGTTTTCTCCGAACGCTTGCGTTTCCAGGCCTTGAAGTTGCCATCGACCCATAGCGAAAGGATCACGCTGTCACGGGAAACTCGCTCGAATTCGCGCAAGATAGCCATGCGATGCTCGGCTTCACCGATGTGGTGGAGCAAGCGCATGCAAAAAATGCTGTCGACGGCGTTGTCCGGCAAGGCGATGTCGAATGCAGACGTGTGCAAGGGTTGTACCCGTTTCACCACGTCGGCAGGTTGCGCCTGGGTTGCGATCTTCAGCATGGACTGCGAGTTATCGGCACCGATGATCACGCGGTTGGATTTTTCCGCCAGCAAGGGCCAGAAACGCCCTGCACCACACGGCAAATCGAGGACCAGGCCAGGCTCGCCAACCAGGGCCAGCGCCTTGCGCGCCAGTTGTTCGTCACGCCAATGGGACAATCGACGGCCGAGACCTTCCTGGTGTTTGTGCAGATAACGTTGCGCGTGTTGATCGTCGTACTTTTCGGAGAAATCGAGCTTGATCGGGCCGTCCATCATCAGGGCTCCTGAACTTCTGATAGCAACCACCTTAGGTTTCGTGGTGTCGTTGACAGGTGATCCATTTGTGAAAAGTTCGTAATGGGAAACCTGGAAGTATTACAGAGCTTTACAGAATTGATAGGGTTTACTGGACGCCCGACTCAACTGTTCAAATTCGCGACAACTCCACCTGAAAACGGCAGCCGTTGGGCTCCATGGTTGTCAGGCTGACGCTCCAGCCCTGGTTTTCACAGATCCGCTGCACCAGTGAAAGCCCCAGGCCCAAGCCTTCCCCACGCTTTTCAGTGCCCCGGACGAAGGGTTCGAACATCGCCTCGCGTTTTTCCTCGGGAATGCCCACGCCACTGTCTTCGACCAGAAAGCCCGTACCCGTCAGGGTCAGGCGGATGAAGCCCTGCTCGGTGTAATGCAAGGCATTGCGCAGCAAGTTACCCATCACCGCGTGCAAGAACGTCGCATTGTAGCCCTTGGCCTCGGGGTTGCCCGGTTCGAAGATCAGCTCCAACCCTTTGCTTTCGATAGGTTCACGCCACAGACCGAGCAGGCCTTCGGCCACCTGGCTAAGAGACTGTTGCGGCGACATGCTGGCGTCTTCGCGTTGGGCACGTGCCAGCATCAGGAAGGTTTGCACCAGCTCACGCATTTCTTCACACGCTCGGGCAATGCGCTCGACCTGAGCGCGGCCGCGCTGATCGATACCGGGGTTTTCCAGCAACAACTCGCAGGAACTGGCCAATATCATCAGGGGCGTACGCAATTCGTGGCTGACGTCGCTGGTGAACAACCGCTCGCGGGTCAAGGCCTGACGCAAGCGCCCGAGGGTGGCGTCGAAGGCCACGGCCAGTTCGCCCACTTCGTCAGCGGCATAGTCCGGAGCCAACGGAGGAGCCAAACCCAGCAGTTGATCACGATGGCGTACCTGGCGGGCCAGCCGTACCACCGGCGCCATGACCTTGCGTGCCAGGATCCAGCCGAGAAACACCGCCAGCACCAGGCTCAGTACGAAACCCACCAGCGCCACGGCAAACAGCACCCGCTCACGCTCTTCGAAGTCGCTCTGGTCCTGCAACAGCACGTAACGTCGGCCGTCGACGATTTCGACCATGGCGTGGTACGACAGGTTTTCACGGAACACTTCATGGAAACCCGGCTCCAGGTGCCGCAAATCCTTGGGCAATCTGAAATCGCCTGGCCCGCTGCTGAAGTAGAACAATTGGTCCGGTTCGGGACGATGGCGCCAGTCCGTGACACTGTCCATCAGCAACAGGCGCTGCAAATCGCCACCCAGACCTGCCGAAATCAGTTTTTCTTCCACCAGGTGCACGGTCGCCACAATGCCCATGGCAAAGGCACCCGCCACCAGTGCGCTCATCAGCGCAAAGGCAATGATGATTCGTTGAGAAAGGCTCTGCTTAAACTCCATCACGCCCCTCGGCCAAGCGATACCCCACACCGTGCACGGTTTGCAGCAATGGCTTGGCGAACGGTTTGTCGATCACCTGGCGCAGTTGGTGGACATGGCTGCGCAGGCTGTCGCTGTCCGGGCAGTCGTCGCCCCACAGGGCTTCTTCAAGAATTTCACGGCGCAATACATGCGGGCTTTTCTGCATCAACACGGCCAGCAGCTTCAGGCCGACCGGGTTGAGTTTCAGCAACCGGCCTTCGCGAGTGACTTCCAGGGTGTCGAGGTCATAGCTCAGGTCGCCGACCTGCAAGGTCCGCCGCCCGCCGCCCTGGGTACGGCGCATGACCGCTTCGATACGCGCCGCCAGCTCAGACAGGGCGAACGGTTTGATCAGGTAGTCATCGGCGCCGGACTTGAAGCCTTGCAGGCGGTCATCCAGTTGATCGCGGGCCGTGAGCATGATCACCGGCGTTTCGCGGCGGGCATCTTCGCGCAGGCGCTTGCACAGGGTATAGCCATCAATGCCGGGTAGCATGATATCGAGCACGATCAAATCGTAATGCTCGGTGGCCGCCAGATGCAGACCCGACAGACCGTCCTGCGCGCAATCCACGGTATAGCCTTTGAGCCCCAGGTAATCGGCCAGGTTGGCCAGGATATCGCGGTTGTCTTCAACCAATAGAATTCGCATGGGTATCTCTCCGTCCACAGTAACGGCCGTCATGGCCCGCGCAGCTTAAGGCCAAGTGTGGCCCACGGCTAGGGGAAGGCTGTGCATGGATCAATTCACTCAACCAACAGGTATGATTGACGAGTTTTTCACTATCGATTCACACGCTCCCTACAGCGGGCGGTGAAGACTGTCACGCGATTGATAATAAGGAATATAGAAAATGGACTATTTGAAGACGGCACCCATGCGCTTTTTGCTGCTGGTGACCGGCTCCTGGCTGGCAATTTTTTTTCTGACTCGAACAGTCCTGCTCCTCACTCATCTGAATGAGGCCGGTAGCGGCTTCCTGTCGGTGTTTGGTATCGGCCTGCTTTACGACATGGGTTTTATCGCTTACGCAGCGCTGCCCATGGGCCTCTACCTGTTGCTGTGTCCGCCGGCCTTGTGGCGCACTCGTGGCCATCGCTGGTTTCTTCAGGGTCTGCTGACCGTCAGTCTGTTCGCGATGCTGTTCACCTCGGTGGCCGAGTGGCTGTTCTGGGATGAATTCGGCGTGCGCTTCAACTTCATCGCCGTCGACTACCTGGTGTATTCCGACGAAGTACTGAACAACCTGCTGGAGTCATACCCGATCGGCACGCTGCTGAGCATTCTCGCCGTGCTGGCCGTGGTCCTGAGTCTTGCATTGCGCAAATTCTTCAACGCCGCACTTGATGCGCCATTGCCGCCCCTACGCGGCCGCTTACTGAATGCTCTCGGTTTGTTGATCGTCGCCGGCCTGAGCATGCAGTTGCTCAGCCAGGATGCCCCGCGCGCCCAGGGCGGCAATGCCTATCAGAACGAACTGGCGAGCAATGGTCCCTACCAGTTCTTCGCCGCGTTCCGTAACAACGAACTGGACTACCCGCAGTTCTACAAAACGCTGCCGGAGGCAGTCGTTGCCCAGCAGATTCGCGCCGAACTGGCAGAACCCAATGCCCGCTTCGTTGGCCAGGACCCGCAGGACATCCGTCGGCAGATCGATAACCCGGGCACACCGCGCAAGCCCAACATCGTACTGGTCACCATTGAAAGCTTCAGCGCCAAGTACATGGGCAGCAACGGTGACACCCGTAACCTGACCCCCTACCTTGATGCCTTGCGCAAGCAGAGCCTGTATTTCAATAACTTCTACGCCACCGGCACCCGCACCGACCGCGGCCTGGAAGCCATCACCCTGGCGATTCCGCCGACACCGGGTCGCTCGATCGTCAAGCGCGTGGGTCGTGAAAGCGGCTTTGCCAGCCTTGGCCAGCAACTCAATGCCGTGGGCTACGACAGCGTGTTTGTTTACGGCGGCCGCGGTTACTTCGACAACATGAATGCGTTCTTCAGTGGCAATGGTTATCGCGTTGTAGACCAGAGCAGCGTCGAGGAGTCGGAGATTCACTTCAAGAATGCCTGGGGCATGGCAGACGAGGATCTCTACAACCAGACCCTGAAACTGGCCGATGCCGACTATGCCAGGCAGCAGCCATTCCTGCTGCAGCTGATGACGACGTCCAACCATCGCCCTTACACCTATCCGGACAACCGGATCGACATCAAGTCCGGCAACGGCCGTGACGGCGCGGTGAAATACACCGACTACGCCATCGGTCAGTTTCTCGATCAGGCGCGTCAAAAACCCTGGTTTGACAATACAATCTTCGTCTTTGTCGCCGACCACACCGCAGGCAGCGCCGGTAAAGAAGACTTGCCTATCGCCAACTATCAGATTCCGCTGTTCATCTACGCGCCCAAGTTGATCGAAGCTCGGGAAACGGCACAGCTGGCCAGCCAGATCGATCTGGCGCCAACGCTGCTGGGCTTGCTCAATCTGGATTATGAATCGACGTTCTTTGGCCGTAACCTGTTGCAGGACAACCCGCTGCCGCCACGCGTGGTGGTTGGTAACTACCAGCACCTGGGGTTGTTTGACGGCAAGGACCTGGCAATTTTGAGCCCACGCCAGGGATTGCGTCGTCACGATGACGCACTGACCGAAAGCCGCGAGTCCCGGTCGACCGCCGATGACCCGCTGATTACCCGCGCCATCACCTATTACCAAACCGCCAGTTATGGCTTCAAGCAACAGCTGCTTGACTGGAAGGCGCCCAAGGAGGGTGCCGGTCAAGTCGGCGAACGTTAACCGAATCGCCCCGGGCTGATGCCCCGGGGCTTTTTCCTTTGTTCAGGATCCACCATGTCATCAACCGCTGTCCGCCCTGCCCCTCGCCCGCTCAACTTCTGGGTGTGTCTGGGGGTTCCCGCCGTTGCGGCGATCATTCTGGTGTTGCTCGAACTGACTTCACTGGACATGGACCTTGCCAAGCTGTTCTACGACCCGGTCGCGGGTGACTTCATCGGACGGCACAGTTACTTCCTGGAAAACATCCTGCATACCCGCGCCAAGCAAGTGGTCATTGCCTTCTCGGTGTTCGCGATCGTTGTCTACGTTGCCTCGTTTTTCATGGTCAAGCTCAAACCGTTCAAGCGGGAACTGGGTTGCCTGGTGCTGTCCCTGGGCCTGGCGACTTCCTTTGTCACCCCGATGAAAGCGGTGACCGCGGTGCAATGTCCTTGGAGCCTTGAGCAATTTGGCGGTCACGAGACCTACAGCGAATTGTTGAGTCATCGCCCGGCTACCGAAAAACCAGGTCGTTGCTGGCCCGGAGGCCATGCGGCCACCGGTTTCACCCTGTTTGCCCTGTTTTTCGTATTGCGTGACCGTCGCCCGCGCATGGCTCGCGCAGCGCTTGTCTTCGCCTTCGCCCTCGGCTCGGTGTTCTCCATCGGGCGGATGATGCAGGGCGCGCACTTCTTCTCGCACAACGTGTGGACGGCAGTGTTCTGCTGGCTGATTTGTCTGGGGTCGTATTACTACGTTCTGTATCGGCCTGCACTCAAGACTGAGAACGAGACAAAGGCTGAACCGGTCAGCGCCTGACCTGACGCTATCGCGAGCAAGCTCGCTCCCACAGTGGATCGATGTGACCACTGAAATCCGGGCGATAAAAAACCCCGCCTGCTTTCGCAGGCGGGGTTTTTTCGTACAGGGGTAAGGCTGGCTTACATCATGCCGCCCATGCCGCCCATACCGCCCATGTCTGGCATACCGCCGCCAGCACCGCCGTCTTTCTTCGGTGCATCAGCAACAGCAGCTTCGGTGGTCAGGATCAGACCGCCGATCGACGATGCAGCTTGCAACGCGGAACGGGTGACCTTGGTCGGATCCAGGATACCCATTTCGATCATGTCGCCGTATTCGCCAGTCGCAGCGTTGTAACCGAAGTTACCTTTGCCGTTCTTGACTTCGTTGACCACAACGCTTGGCTCGTCACCGCTGTTGGCAGCGATCTGACGCAGCGGTGCTTCGATGGCACGACGCAGTACGGCGATACCCACGTCCTGGTCGGCGTTGTCGCCTTTCAGGTCGAGGATTGCTTCCAGAGCGCGGATCAGCGCTACGCCACCGCCAGGTACCACGCCTTCTTCAACGGCTGCACGGGTTGCGTGCAGGGCGTCTTCAACGCGGGCTTTTTTCTCTTTCATTTCTACTTCGGAACCAGCGCCAACCTTGATCACTGCAACGCCGCCGGACAGCTTGGCCAGACGCTCTTGCAGTTTTTCACGGTCGTAGTCCGAGGAAGTTTCGGCAACCTGAGCACGGATCTGAGCAATGCGGGACTCGATGTCGCCTGCTACGCCAGCACCGTCAACGATGATGGTGTTTTCCTTGGAGATGGTCACGCGCTTGGCGCTGCCCAGGTTTTCCAGGGTGGCTGCTTCCAGGCTCAGGCCGATCTCTTCGGAGATAACTGTACCGCCGGTCAGAACGGCGATGTCCTGCAGCATGGCCTTGCGGCGGTCGCCGAAGCCTGGAGCCTTGACGGCTGCGACTTTAACGATGCCACGCATGTTGTTCACGACCAGAGTCGCCAGGGCTTCGCCTTCAACGTCTTCGGAAACGATCAGCAGCGGACGGCCGGCTTTGGCAACGGCTTCCAGCACTGGCAGCATTTCGCGGATGTTCGAGATCTTTTTGTCGACCAGCAGAACCAGCGGGTTGTCCAGCTCGGCAACCATGGTTTCCGGCTTGTTGACGAAGTACGGGGACAGGTAGCCACGGTCGAACTGCATGCCTTCTACAACCGACAGTTCGTTTTCCAGGCCAGTGCCTTCTTCAACGGTGATCACGCCTTCTTTACCGACTTTTTCCATGGCTTCGGCAATGATGTCGCCGATGGAGTTGTCGGAGTTGGCCGAGATGGTGCCAACCTGAGCGATGGCCTTGGTGTCAGCGCATGGCTTGGACAGGTTTTTCAGCTCTTTGACGATGGCGATGGTCGCCTTGTCGATGCCGCGCTTCAGATCCATCGGGTTCATGCCGGCAGCGACGGCTTTCAGGCCTTCGTTGACGATCGACTGAGCCAGAACGGTAGCGGTGGTAGTACCGTCACCAGCGTCATCGTTGGCACGGGAGGCAACGTCTTTGACCAGCTGCGCGCCCATGTTTTCGAAACGGTCTTCCAGTTCGATTTCTTTGGCGACGGAAACGCCGTCCTTGGTGATGGTCGGAGCGCCGAAGCTCTTCTCGATGATCACGTTACGGCCTTTCGGGCCCAGGGTCGCTTTTACTGCGTCAGCCAGGACGTTGACGCCTTTGAGCATTTTCTTGCGGGCGGAATCGCCAAACAGAACTTCTTTAGCAGCCATGATCGATATTCCTTAAATACTTTGTAGTAGCGGAAAATGAACGGGGGTATCAGCCTTCGATAACAGCGAGGATTTCGTTCTCGCTCATTACCAGCAGGTCTTCGCCGTCGACTTTCACAGTGTTGCTGCCGGAGTAAGGACCGAACACAACCTTATCGCCCACTTTCACGGCCAGTGCGCGCACTTCACCGTTGTCCAGTACGCGGCCGGTGCCTACAGCGAGGATTTCGCCGCTGTTGGCTTTTTCAGCAGCCGAACCTGGCAGGACGATACCGCCAGCGGTTTTCTTTTCTTCTTCGCTGCGACGGATGACGACGCGGTCATGCAGAGGACGAAGCTTCATTGTCGATCTCTCCTAATTGTGGTTTTCATCGGCCGGTGTAGTCCCGGCGGGTTTAACAAAGTCCGGCAGTGCCGGTTGCGGCTCGTCAAGCGAACCGCGGAAGTCTGTCTGGCGTAATCGCCAGAAACCTTGCGGTGACCGTTACATAAGGGCGCATAAGCTTATTACAAGGGCGGGGAGCGAAAAATTTTCAGTTCGCTGCCCCGCAAACGAACACGGCACCCGAAGGCGCCGTGTCGATGTGCGTATTACTTGGTATCGCGGTGTTCGAACTCGCCTTCGATCACGTTGGTCTCGCGGCCCACCGGCTCGCGAGGTGCCGGGCCGCCACGGGCCTGGAGGTCATCGGCGAACGCTCGCTGACGCATGGCCTGCTCTTCGGCGCGCTGGCGCATTTTACCCGCCAGCAGGCGACGACTGAACGGCAGCAGCATGAACAAGCCGATCACATCGCTGATGAAACCGGGAAGAATCAACAGACCGCCGGCCAATGCCAGCATCAGGCCTTCGAGCATGGTCTGGGCCGGCAGCTCGCCGCGGTTCAGGCTCTCACGGGCACGCAGGGCCGTGGCCAGGCCGGCGACGCGCAGCACGAACACACCGAACATCGAGCCGAGAATGATCAGCAGCAGGGCCGGGAAAAACCCGATCGACCCTGCCACCTTGACGAATACGAACAGCTCTAACACCGGGAACAGCAGAAAGAGCAACAAAAAAGGGCGCATCAAATGATTCCTCAACGCAAGAATGCCTTGCCAGTTCACCTTAGATGACGTCGCCGTTTCGTGAATTCAAGCATCGGCCACTTCATTTTTCGGCCAATGCTCGGCGTGGGCCAGAGAAACCAAGGCTTCGCGGACTTGTGTCGGAGTATTACAAGGCGCTTGAAACGGCAACCAGTACAGGCTCTGGCCAATGCGCAGATGCATGCCTTCGCTGTCGATACCGGCCATTTGCGCCGGTACGTTTTTCGGCAGTCCGGCCAACTCGACGTAATGGGCAATGGCCTTGGCGTGGTCGGCGTTCATGTGCTCGACCATGCTCACTTCGGCCTTGCCAGCGAACGGGTTGGCCAGGGTCAGGTCGTTGACCCAATGAATGGCGCCAAAACCGCCGATGTAACGGTGGCGTACAGGCTTGAGCACCCAGAAATCGAAATCGTGGGCCTGGTGATAACCCTGCGACTCCGGGAAGTAGCGGTAGTAACGCTCGGAGGCGGCTTCGATGGCGGCTTCGTCTTCGAGCTGCTGCGCCTCAGCCAGGTAAGTCAGTCGACCAACGGCCTGGACATCTTCGGCGCCACGTTCGCCGACAAAGAGCGAGCACTTCGGATCTTTCTGCAGATTATGAGTGTGCTGGGCGATGCGGCTGATCAGGATCAGCGGCCGGCCCAGCTCGTCCAGGCAGTACGGAACCACGGAGCCGAACGGAAAACCGGGCATCGATTTGGAGTGCGTCGAGAGCACCCCACGGTATTCCTTGAGGAGCAATTCTCGTGCATGCTTAGCCGCTTCAACGCTCAATTTATGACTCCTTAAATAGAATCCGTCATAAAAACGGACGAGCTGCTGGTGAAAGTCCCAGCACGCCATCGGGGCAGTTCTCATGTGCAGCCGGGCCACGTCAGGCGCAGATCGAGAGGCTCTCTACAAGGAAACACTCAGACCTGCTACCGGGGGCATGCGAATGCAACTCACTGACAAAGTAATCATTATCACGGGCGGTTGCCAGGGTTTAGGCCGCTCCATGGCCGAGTATTTCGCAGGCCTTGGCGCGAGACTCGCGCTGGTGGACCTGAACCAGGAAAAACTCGACGACGCCGTCGCGGCCTGCAAGGCCCAAGGTGTCGAGGCCCGCGCCTACCTGTGCAACGTGGCCAACGAAGAACAAGTGACCCACATGGTTGCCCAGGTCGCTGAAGACTTCGGCGCGATCCATGGTTTGATCAACAACGCAGGGATCCTGCGCGACGGTCTGTTGCTCAAGGTCAAGGATGGCGAAATGACCAAGATGAGCCTGGCCCAGTGGCAGGCGGTCATCGACGTCAACCTGACCGGCGTGTTCCTGTGCACCCGTGAAGTCGCGGCGAAGATGGTCGAGCTGAACAACAGCGGCGCGATCATCAATATCTCGTCGATTTCCCGCGCCGGCAACGTCGGCCAGACCAACTACTCGGCGGCCAAGGCCGGTGTTGCGGCGGCGACCGTGACCTGGGCCAGGGAACTGGCGCGCTACGGCATTCGCGTCGCCGGCATTGCACCGGGCTTCATCGAAACCGAAATGACTCTGGGGATGAAACCTGAAGCGCTGGAGAAAATGACCACCGGTATTCCGCTCAAGCGTATGGGCAAACCTGAGGAAATCGCCCATTCGGCGGCTTACATCTTCGAGAACGACTATTACACCGGTCGGATTCTGGAGATGGATGGCGGGTTGCGGATCTAAAGCAAGATCAAAAGATCGCAGCCTGCGGCAGCTCCTACAGGGTGAACATCAATCCCATGTAGGAGCTGCCGCAGGCTGCGATCTTTTAACAGGCGACCGGGATCAATCGTCGCTGACGCTGATATTCGGCATCGCCGGCGTCAACGCTTCCTGCAATACGATCCGTGCACCGACATGGCGAGCCAGTTCCTGGTAGACCATGGCGATCTGGCTGTCAGGCTCGGCGATCACCGTTGGCTTGCCGCCATCGGCCTGCTCGCGGATGACCATCGACAGCGGCAACGAGGCCAGCAGTTCGACGCCATACTGGTTGGCCAGTTTCACCCCACCGCCCTCACCGAACAGATGCTCGGCATGTCCGCAATTGGAGCAGATGTGCACGGCCATGTTTTCCACCACGCCCAGCACCGGAATGTTGACCTTGCGGAACATTTCCACGCCCTTGCGCGCGTCCAGCAATGCCAGGTCCTGCGGAGTGGTAACGATGACCGCACCGGCCACAGGCACTTTCTGCGCCAGGGTCAGCTGGATGTCACCGGTGCCTGGCGGCATGTCGATGACCAGGTAGTCCAGGTCGCCCCACGCAGTCTGCGTCACCAATTGCAGCAAGGCGCCGGAGACCATCGGACCACGCCAGACCATCGGTGTGTTGTCATCGGTGAGGAAGGCCATGGACATGACCTCGACACCATGGGACTTGAGCGGCACGAACCACTTCTGGTCCTTGACCTCTGGACGGGTGCGCTCAGGGATGCCGAACATGATGCCTTGGCTCGGACCGTAGATGTCCGCGTCGAGAATCCCGACCTTGGCGCCTTCGCGGGCCAGTGCCAACGCAAGGTTGGCCGCGGTGGTGGATTTACCCACGCCGCCCTTGCCGGACGCGACAGCCACCACGTTCTTGACGTTGGCCAGGCCCGGAATCTGTGCCTGAGCCTTGTGTGCGGCAATCACGCTGGTGATGTCGACCTTGGCACTGGCTACGCCATCCAGCCCCTGAATAGCCATTTCCAGCATTTGTGCCCAACCACTCTTGAACAGGCCGGCGGCGTATCCCAATTCAAGCTGAACGCTAACGCGGTCACCCTGGATCTCGATGTTGCGCACGCACCCGGCGCTGACCGGGTCCTGGTTCAGGTATGGGTCGGTGTATTGGCGAAGGACGGCTTCTACCGCTGCGCGATTGACGGCGCTCATGGGCAACTCCGAAAACAGGACTGGAAAAGATAACGGGTATCGTACCTGTTCTGATCGTTTGGCGGGATGCTCAAAAGATCGCAGCCTGCGGCAGCTCCTACAGATGTACGCCGATTCCCTGTAGGAGCTGCCGCAGGCTGCGATCTTTTCTGTCCGCACATCCAATGAAACAGGCTCACAAGGTGAAAAATATGCGCCGGCGCTTTATAGTGGCCGACCTCCGTTTCATCAAGTAGCCGAGCCCCATGTCCGAGCCACGCAAGATCCTCGTCACCAGCGCCCTGCCCTATGCCAATGGTTCGATTCACCTCGGCCATATGCTGGAATACATCCAGACCGATATGTGGGTGCGCTTCCAGAAGCACCGCGGCAATCAATGCATCTATGTCTGCGCCGACGACGCCCACGGTTCGGCGATCATGCTGCGCGCGGAAAAGGAAGGCATCACCCCGGAACAACTGATCGCCAACGTCCAGGCTGAACACAGCGCCGACTTTGCCGACTTTCTGGTGGATTTCGATAACTTCCACTCCACTCACGCCGAAGAAAACCGTGAGCTGTCGAGCCAGATCTACCTGAAGCTGCGTGACGCCGGGCACATCGCCACGCGCTCGATCACCCAGTACTTCGACCCGGAAAAGAAAATGTTCCTGGCCGACCGCTTCATCAAGGGTACCTGCCCGAAATGCGGCACCGAAGACCAGTACGGCGACAACTGCGAAAAATGCGGCGCGACTTACGCGCCAACCGACCTGAAGGATCCGAAGTCGGCAATCTCCGGCGCCACCCCGGTGCTCAAGGATTCCCAGCACTTCTTCTTCAAGCTGCCAGACTTCCAGCAAATGCTGCAAACCTGGACCCGCAGCGGCACCCTGCAGGATGCCGTGGCCAACAAGATCGCCGAATGGCTGGACGCCGGCCTGCAACAGTGGGACATCTCCCGCGATGCGCCGTACTTTGGTTTTGAAATCCCCGACGAGCCGGGCAAATACTTCTACGTGTGGCTGGATGCGCCGATCGGCTACATGGCCAGCTTCAAGAACCTGTGCAACCGTACGCCGGAGCTGGACTTCGATGCGTTCTGGGGCAAGGACTCCACCGCCGAGCTGTACCATTTCATCGGCAAGGACATCGTCAACTTCCACGCCCTGTTCTGGCCAGCCATGCTCGAAGGCGCAGGCTACCGCAAGCCGACCGGGATCAACGTGCACGGCTACCTGACCGTCAACGGCCAGAAAATGTCCAAGTCCCGTGGCACCTTCATCAAGGCCCGCACTTACCTTGATCACCTGTCGCCGGAATACCTGCGCTACTACTACGCGGCCAAGCTGGGCCGTGGCGTAGACGACCTCGACCTGAACCTCGAGGACTTCGTGCAGAAGGTCAACTCCGACCTGGTGGGCAAGGTCGTCAACATCGCCAGCCGTTGCGCCGGTTTCATCAACAAGGGCAATGCCGGCGTGATGGTCGACACCAACGCCGCGCCTGAACTGACCGAAGCCTTCCTGGCCGCCGCGCCGAGCATCGCCGACGCCTATGAAGCCCGCGACTTCGCCCGCGCCATGCGCGAGATCATGGGCCTGGCCGACCGCGCCAACGCCTGGATCGCCGACAAGGCACCGTGGTCGCTGAACAAACAGGAAGGCAAGCAGGATGAAGTCCAGGCCATCTGTGCCACCGGAGTCAACCTGTTCCGCCAACTGGTGATCTTCCTCAAGCCTGTACTGCCGCTGCTGGCCGCCGACGCCGAGGCGTTCCTCAACGTCGCGCCGCTGACCTGGAACGACCACGCGACCTTGCTCAGCAATCACCAGTTGAACGAGTTCAAGCCGCTGATGACCCGCATTGACCCGGTCAAGGTACAAGCCATGACCGACGCCTCGAAGGAAGACCTGACCGCCAGCCAGACCGACACCGGCGCAGCCGCACCCGCCGGCAATGGCGAACTGGCCAAGGATCCGCTGTCACCGGAAATCGAGTTCGACACCTTTGCCGCCGTCGACCTGCGAGTCGCTCTGATCGTCAAGGCCGAACACGTGGAAGGCGCCGACAAGCTGTTGCGCCTGACCCTCGACATCGGTGACGAGCAACGCAACGTGTTCTCCGGGATCAAGAGTGCCTACCCGGACCCGTCCAAGCTCAATGGTCGCCTGACCATGATGATCGCCAACCTCAAGCCACGGAAAATGAAGTTCGGCATCTCCGAAGGAATGGTGATGGCCGCCGGCCCTGGTGGCGAAGAAATCTACCTGCTCAGCCCTGACAGCGGCGCCAAGCCTGGTCAGCGCATCAAGTAAGGCCTGCGCAAAACCGATCCCACAGTCGTGCCTGGCGCGACTGTGGGATTTTCATGTCTGGCCCATACTGTCTTTCAGGTCTGGCTTCATCTTGTAGGAGTTATCCAGCATCGGATATGGACGATCATGACCGAAACACTGCTTACGCTCATCAGTGCAGCCTTGATCAACAACGTCGTGTTGCACTGGCCGCTGGGCGTCGATCCGCTGTTGGGCAGCCAGCGCCGTCAAGTCCATGCCTTGGGCATTGCGACGACGTGCCTGATGCTGGTCGTGGGCATGCTCGGCTACGCGCTCTATCACTGGCTGCTGGTGCCGCTGCAATTGACGCCGCTGCGCCTGTTTGTGTTTCTGCCATTGAGCGTGCTGCTGATCAGCCCGTTGCTGAAGTTGCTGGCGCGGTTGTTTTCGACACTGCCGTTTGAAGGCCTCTGGCCGTTGCTGCTGGGCAATGCCGGCGTGCTCGGCGTAGCCTTGCTCAATGCTCAGCAAGACAAGGGTTTCTTTCACGCCACAGCCTTGAGCCTCGGTGCAGGGCTGGGTTTCTGGCTGGTGTTGAGCCTGTTCGCTGATTTGCGTGAACGCACGGCCGACAACGATGTTCCCCTGCCCTTTCGCGGCTTGCCGATCGACCTGATTGGTGCAGGCCTGATCGCTGTGGCTTTTCTCGGATTCAGCGGACTGATCAAAACATGAGTCTGATTCAACGCATCGACGCACTCTTGCCGCAAACCCAATGCGGCAAATGCGGCCACCCCGGGTGCAAGCCGTACGCCGAAGGCATCGCCAGCGGTGAGCCGATCAACAAGTGTCCGCCCGGTGGCAACGAAACCATCGCGGCCCTGGCCGAGTTGCTGAAGGTGCCGCTGCTGGAACTGGACATCACTCGCGGCTCGGCACCTGCGCAGATCGCCTATATCCGCGAAGCCGAGTGTATTGGTTGCACCAAGTGCATTCAGGCCTGTCCGGTCGATGCCATTGTCGGTGCGGCCAAACTGATGCACACGGTGATCATCGATGAGTGCACCGGTTGCGATCTTTGCGTGGCACCGTGCCCGGTGGACTGCATCGAAATGCGCCCGCTGCCGCCGGACACGGTACTGCCCGTTGTCGGGGGCCTGGCCCTCACACCGCAAGCGCGGCAGGCCCGCACCCTCAAGCGCGATCACGCACGGCGCCGCTTCGAACAACGCAACGCGCGCTTGCAGCGCGAAGAACAACAGAAAATCGCCGAACGCCAGGCAAGGCAGCGAGCCGCGCAACCTGCCGAAGCGGCAGTCGACCCGGTGCAGGCCGCTCTCGAGCGTGTCCGCGCACAGAAAGCTGCCAATGCCGATGCCGCGCTGAAAAAGGCGAAAATCGATGTGGCGATGAGTCGGGCGCAACTGCACAAATCGCTGAAGGCCTTCGGGCATCCACCGACCTTCGAACAGCAATCGCAGTTGATCGTCCTGCAACAGCAGTTCGAAGCCGCCGAACAAAACCTGGCGCAACTGGAAAGCATCGCCCCACCAGCCCCTGCGCCGACGGTCGCAGCGGTGTCGTCAAATGATGCCGATCTGAAACGGGCCAAGATCCAGTTGGCCATGCGCCGCGCCGAACTCAAGAAGGCTCAGGCCAGTGAAGCACCGGCGGAACAAATCGAAGCCCTGGAGCGCGCACTCGGCGAAGCCGAACGCCAGGTGGACGCCCATGCCAACCCTTGAAGCGGTTGATGATCGCCTGCAACAAGCCATGAAACTGGTGCTGTTGGCCACGCTGCCGGGAATGCTGGTGGCGTTCTGGCTGTACGGCTGGGGCGTGTTGATCAATCTGGTTCTGGCGGCCGCTGCTGCGCTGGCCGTCGAGGCCGCCGTTGTGCAATGGCGCAAGCGGCCGCTGCGACCAACCCTGAGTGACGGTAGCGCGTTGGTCAGTGCCACCTTGCTGGCTTTGGCGCTACCACCTTACTGCCCATGGTGGCTGACCCTCAGTGCTGCCGCTTTTGCGATGGTGTTTGGCAAGCACTTGTATGGCGGCGTCGGCTCGAATCCCTTCAACCCGGCGATGCTCGGTTTTGCTCTGGTGCTGGTGACCTTTCCCCAATCAATGACCCATTGGCCATCCTCCCATGGCATGGATCTGCTGGGTGGCTTGCAGCAAGTGTTCGGTGTCGGCCAGGCGCCGGATGCATGGGTACAGGCCACGGCACTGGACAGTCTGCGGATCAACAAAAGCCTGACCATGGATGAACTGTTTGCCGGCAACCCGGCATTCGGCCACTTTGGCGGCCGAGGGGTGGAATGGCTGAACCTGGCCTTTGTGGCGGGTGGAATGTTTCTCCTGCAACGAAAGGTGATCAGCTGGCATGCACCAGTCGGCATGCTGGCCAGCCTGTTCGTCATCAGCCTGCTGTGCTGGAACGGTTCGGGCTCCGACTCCCATGGTTCACCGCTGTTTCATCTGCTGAGCGGCGCGACCATGCTGGGGGCGTTCTTCATCATCACCGAACCGGTGTCCGGCGCCAGAAGCCCTGGCGCGCGACTGCTGTTCGGCGCTGGCGTCGGACTGCTGACTTATCTGATTCGTACCTGGGGCGGCTATCCGGACGGCATCGCCTTTGCCGTGCTGTTGATGAACCTGTGCGTGCCGGCACTGGAGCGGTTCGTGGCGGCCAGACAACAGCCGGAGGCACCATGAGCCGGACGTCAAGCATCGCGCTTCTGGTGCTTTTGACCGCACTGGGCCTTGGTGTGACGTACTTCGTGCAGCTCGGCAGCGCGCCGCGCATTGCAGCCGAACAGCGCCTGATCGACAGCCGTAATCTGCTGGACCTGATCCCGTCAGACAGCTACGACAATCAACCACTCGAACACCCCATAAATCTCGAAGCAACCGCCTTGGCCAACAGCACCTTGCTCGGGGGTTATCTGGCGACCAAAACCGATCAACCCGTCGCGGTATTGCTGCGCAGTCAAACCCTTGGCTACGCTGGTGCCATCGACCTGTTGATCGCTGTCGACGCCAATGGCAGGTTGCTGGGCGTCAAAACCCTCAAACAGTCGGAAACCCCAGGACTGGGTGCGCGGATCGCCGACTGGCCCAATACCTGGCTTCAGGTTTTTTCCGGCAAGTCTCGAACAGAACCGGGCGACAGTGGCTGGGCGTTGAAAAAGGATCAGGGGCAGTTCGATCAGATCGCTGGTGCGACTATCACCTCAAGGGCGGTGATCAATGCCGTCCACGATGCGTTGCGCTACTTCGATGAACACCGGCAACAACTGCTCGGAAACCCTGCCCATGGATAACTCATCGACTCCGCGCAACGCCTTGATGCTGACGCCGCTGATCGGCGCTACCGAGTCGCTGATGGCCGCACTTGGCCTGTGCCTGATGTTCATGGTGGTGACCCAGTTGTTCAGTCTGGCCATGGGCGCCCTGCGATCCCGACTGGTCCCGGCGACCCGCTTGCTGGCCAGCATCCTGTTGGCGGCCACGCTCACCAGTTGCGCGGAACTCATGGCACAGGCCTGGTCGCTACAGTGGCAGCAGCATCTGGGGTTTTATGGCGCCTTGATCGCCTTGCAATGCGTCGTACTCGAGCACACCGGGTTCTTTCAGAACGGCTGGCGCCAACGCCTGCGACTCAATGGCCTGTTTGCCACTCTGATGATCGCGCTGGGCCTGCTGCGCGAACTCATCGGCAACGGGACACTTGGAAGCCACTTGTCGTGGCTGACCGGCACAACGCAAGCTGACTGGCAAGGCTGGGTGCTGATGGCGGATGGCGGTCTGCGCCTGGCCACATTGGTCCCTGGCGGGTTCATTCTGCTCGGACTGCTGATCGCCGCCTGGCAGGCTTGGCGACCCAAGTCCACACATTGATCGTCTTCGAGGAAACGTACTGCCCATGAATGCCGCAAAACGTCTGGAAATTTTCCGCAGGCTGCACGAGGACAACCCGGAACCAAAGACCGAACTGGCCTATTCCTCACCGTTCGAATTGCTGATTGCCGTGATTCTCTCGGCGCAGTCGACCGATGTCGGCGTCAACAAGGCCACAGCCAAGCTGTTCCCGATCGCCAATACCCCGGCAGCGATCCATGCCCTGGGTGTCGAAGGGCTGTCGGAGTACATCAAGACCATCGGCCTGTACAACAGCAAAGCGAAAAACGTGATCGAGACCTGCCGCTTGCTAGTCGAGCGCCACACCGGTGAAGTGCCACAAACGCGCGAAGAGCTTGAGGCGCTGCCCGGTGTCGGCCGCAAAACTGCGAATGTGGTACTCAATACGGCATTCCGTCAGCTGACCATGGCCGTCGACACGCATATTTTCCGGGTCAGCAACCGGACCGGCATTGCTCCCGGCAAGAATGTGGTGGAAGTCGAGAAAAAGCTGATGAAATTCGTGCCCAAGGAGTACCTGCTCGACTCCCATCACTGGCTGATCCTTCACGGCCGCTATGTTTGCCTGGCTCGCAAGCCACGATGCGGAAGCTGCCGGATCGAGGACTTGTGCGAATACAAGCACAAAACCTCCGACGATTGAGGCGCTCTTGGGTTTTTTGATTTATCGATTGAAAAAATCTTTTTTACCCGCCGGGAGATTGTCGATATAAGGAGCGCCAAAGGCCTTCTTAGCCTGGAGTAACTAAATGAGTACTGGCAAAGAGCAATTGGACGTAGAAGACGACTTCACCACCGCCGACACCGATGACGCTGAGCCGGTGGTTGAAGTAGCGAAAACTAATCTGAGCAAACGCCGCACCATCGACAATCTGCTGGAGGAGCGCCGACTGCAAAAGCAATTGGCCGATTACGATTTTGACTTATGACACCTGAAAGCCTCCCGAAACGGAGGCTTTTTTTAAGTGCCATACTCTCGCAGACGCCCCTTGTCGCACAGTTACGTCATCACACCAGACCATTGCGTTGTGCCAACTCGATCAAATCGACCAGAGACCTCGCATTCAGTTTGAGCAACAGGCGGGTCTTGTAAGTACTGACTGTTTTATTGCTGAGAAACATTCCATCGGCAATCTCTTTATTGGTCTTTCCTCGGGCCAACTGTTGCAGGACCATCATTTCCCGCCCCGACAATCGATCAACCATATCGGCCTCACTGGCGTTCCCCAAACTGCAACGCACGGTATGCAAGGCTTGATTAGGAAAGTAACTGTAGCCTGACAACACGGCCTTTATCGCACTGAGCAACTCCGTCAGGTCTTGTTGTTTGCAGACATAACCGGCCGCACCGGATTGCATGCAACGCATTGAAAAATGCCCCGGCGCCTGGGAAGTCAGGATCAGAACTTTCATCGGCATTGAGGTCGAAGACAAACGCGCGATGACTTCCAACCCGTCCAGCTTCGGAATCCCGATATCCAGAATGACAATATCCGGCATAAGTTCACGGGCTAGTTGCAGTGCATCCACACCATTATCGGTTTCTGCAATAACTTCGTAGCCATGACGTTCCATTAGCATACGTACCGCAAGACGAATGACGGGGTGATCATCCACGATCAGCACTTTATTCATGGGCAAGTCCAATTTTCGCTGTTCGAATTTTTAGAGCCCGCACAATAGCCTAGTCGTTTCACCCATGGCATGTCGTCCCTTCCGGCCACCCACACCAAGAGACATCCCCTACAAACAACACGGATTTCTCCTACAATAATCCCTCGAACGGAATGAGTTGAAAACTGTGTCAGCGTCAGTGTGTCGCACTTTCCAGCAGCTGCCTCTATCGATTTACGACCAAAATTTTCCGAGAGCCGGCCTGAACAGTCGCGCCCTGACAAACATAAGCCTCTACTCCTTCGTTAAAACGTAACTGATATTTTCGCACTCAACATTCACACCGGAAATATCACACACCAAGCATCCAATTACTCTTACAGCAAATAATATTTTTTGAGCAATCATTAAAGCACCACCAGCACTCAAAAAAATCGAAGAAAACACAACAACAACTACCACATCAAAGCATTTTCATAAACCATTCAAGAAAAGACAATAGAGCATGAATATAGAACATGATAAAAAACGAATTAACAACCCGATGACAATTATCGCGATATTTGCAGCGCTCTCTGAAACTTCGGCAGCCGTTTCCCTACCCTTCCTTGACCAAGAGGAAAGAGAACTCTATGTCTGGTTTCTGATCAGCTTTCCGTTTTATTTACTTTTGCTTTTTTTCGCGACACTCAACTTCAACTACAAATCACTTTATGCGCCTTCCGACTTTGAAAAGGGCAAACACTTCATGAAGGTCATGGATGATGCCGGGCGGCCGGAAAAAAAAGCGTCCGGGAAGTCCTCTGGGAGTTCCGCTCTGGAAACGTCAACGAATGACCGGCAGTCAGCTCGGACGCCCTGCGGCGCACAGGACCCGCCAATGGAGATTGGCCTGCAAACCACCGTATTTGTTCAGCATCAACTTCAGTTACCGGAGTTTATAAAAGACCTGTACATCGTGGATGCACGCTGGATGAGCAAGGAGGTCGAGTTTGGAGCGCTGCTGGAAAAAATCCAGAGGCCACGGGAAAAGGAGGCGTACGTGATTCTGTTTGTCACTTGTGCCGTTTCGGAGGCTTTACTGAAAGCCAGTGCGCTTAAACATTCAAAGCAGACCAGGAAGCGCTGTGTCGCCTTTTATGTTGCCTACAATCTGGACTCGCACAGGTTGTCGGTCATTGATCAAGCCGGACAACCAGCAGACAACGACACGTAGAACAGGACAAACCATTGGCAGGAGAAAAACAGAAAATCATCAGCGAAAACGAAAACACCCGACAACGTAGTAACTGGCGTCACACCCCGTTTTCAGGTGCCTGACCTCGTCCTGGACGAGATCAGGCATCCATCACGATATCAAAGGTCTCAGAACAGCTTCCGGCCTTTGTTCGCTGCAATGCGCATGCGCAAGGCGTTGAGCTTGATGAAGCCCGCTGCATCCGCCTGGTTGTACGCGCCACCATCTTCTTCGAAGGTCGCGATATTGGCGTCAAACAGCGAGTCGTCGGACTTGCGGCCAGTGACGATCACATTGCCCTTGTACAGTTTCAGGCGCACAACGCCGTTCACGTTGACCTGGGACGCATCGATCATCTGTTGCAGCATCAGACGCTCAGGGCTCCACCAGTAGCCGGTGTAGATCAGGCTGGCGTACTTGGGCATCAGCTCGTCCTTGAGGTGAGCCACTTCGCGGTCCAGTGTGATCGATTCGATCGCACGGTGGGCACGCAGCATGATGGTGCCGCCCGGGGTTTCGTAGCAGCCACGGGACTTCATGCCCACGTAGCGGTTCTCGACGATGTCGAGACGGCCGATACCGTGTTCGCCACCGATACGGTTCAGGGTCGCCAGCACGGTGGCCGGAGTCATTTCGACGCCGTCCAGCGCGACGATGTCGCCGTTGCGGTAGGTCAGTTCCAGGTACTGCGGCTTGTCGGGTGCGTTTTCCGGGGAAACGGTCCAGCGCCACATGTCTTCTTCGTGCTCGGTCCAGGTGTCTTCCAGCACGCCGCCTTCATAGGAGATGTGCAGCAGGTTGGCATCCATCGAGTACGGGGATTTCTTCTTGCCGTGACGCTCGATCGGAATCGCGTGCTTCGCGGCGTAATCCATCAGCTTTTCACGGGACAGCAGGTCCCATTCGCGCCACGGAGCGATCACTTTCACGCCAGGCTTCAAGGCGTACGCGCCCAATTCGAAACGAACCTGGTCGTTGCCCTTGCCGGTGGCGCCGTGGGAAATGGCGTCAGCGCCGGTTTCGTTGGCGATTTCGATCAGGCGCTTGGCGATCAGCGGACGAGCGATGGAAGTACCCAGCAGGTACTCGCCTTCGTAAACGGTGTTGGCGCGGAACATCGGGAAAACGAAATCGCGCACGAACTCCTCGCGCAAGTCGTCGATGTAGATCTCTTTCACGCCCATGGCCTGAGCCTTGGCGCGTGCAGGTTCGACCTCTTCGCCCTGACCCAGGTCAGCGGTGAAGGTCACCACTTCACAGTTATAAGTATCCTGCAGCCACTTGAGGATCACCGAAGTGTCCAGGCCGCCGGAATACGCCAGAACGACCTTGTTTACGTCCGCCATGCCATCACTCCACGGGGTTCTACGGAAAGCCGGGAAGTCTACCGCTCATACAGAATAATTTACAGTGGCGCGACAGCTTATGACGACGAAGCGACAGATTCTGTCGAGGGCGCGACGATGACCGCCGGGTCAGGAAGTTGCCGAAGTGGCCGCTTTCGTCGCTTGCGGGGCGACTTGTTCCACAGGTGCTCCGCGCTCCAGGCGTACCGCTACCCGTCGGTTCTTCGCGCGGTTGGCGTTGTTGGTATTAGGCGCCAACGGATAACGCTCACCATGGAAACGCACGGTGATTTGCGACTCCTGGATGCCGTTGGCCTTGAAGAACTCCATCACTGCCAGGGCCCGGCGCCGCGACAAGTCGCGGTTGGTCAGACGGTTGCCACTGTTGTCGGAGTGACCGTCGAGCTCGATGCGATTGACCGTCGGATCGGCCTTCATGTACTCCAGCATCACCTGCAGCTTGGCCTTCGCGGCGCCGTCGAGCTCGATTCCGCCGCCGGGGAAGCCGATTTCGGATTGTTTCACCTGCTCGAAGTTCTGCGGCAACAGTTTGGCCACGCAGCTTTGGTAATCGGCAAACGCCTTGGTGAACCTGACCGGCAGCAAGCGCACTTCCGACACCCGGCCATCCCCCGCGAAATGGCGAACCACCGGGCTGCGACCGTCCATCAGTCCGCTGATCAGGCGTCCGGCCTGAACCTGTGAACTGTTGAACACCACGTTGCCGCTGCCGATTCTCACCGTGCCCAGGTTGATATCGTTACGCCCCGGTTGCCACGGCGCGGCAGCGGCCAGCAGCGTCGCCGAGCCACCGCCAATCATCGGGTTGTAGGTTTTCAGACGAAACGTCGCCTGCTCGCCGGCGCGACGCACGAACTCGCCCGAACCGAAGTCGGTAATCGGCTGAGTCATGCGGCATTCGAACTTGTCACCCTCGACCGTCCACTCAATGCTCTCCAGACGGGTCTGGAAAGTGAGCGCCATCGCGGGAAGGCTGGCAAACACACTGAGCAAGGCAAAAAAACGCTGGCGCACGGGAGGCTCCACTGGCTTCTACAACAAAAAGACCGACACACACATGTTTACGGCATACCCGTTGGATATCGGAAGCTTCGCGCAAAACTTGATAGCGAGTGCCTGCAAGAGTCTTTTCCGGTAGCATTCCCTTGAGTTTGACCCGCCTGGAATCCCCTCATGTCCGACCGCCTGACCCTGCTGCGTCCCGACGACTGGCATATTCATCTTCGCGATGGTGCCGTATTGACCAATACCGTCGCGGATGTCGCGCGCACCTTTGGCCGCGCCATCATCATGCCCAACCTGGTTCCACCGGTGCGCAACGCGGCCGAAGCCGACGGCTATCGCCAGCGGATTCTCGCTGCCCGCCCGGCCGGCAGCCTGTTCGAGCCACTGATGGTCCTGTACCTGACCGACCGCACCCAGCCTGAAGAAATTCGCGAGGCCAAGGCCAGCGGATTCATTCACGCCGCCAAGCTGTACCCGGCCGGCGCGACCACCAACTCGGACTCTGGCGTCACCAGCATCGACAAGATTTTCCCCGCACTCGAGGCCATGGCCGAAGTCGGGATGCCGTTGCTGGTTCACGGTGAAGTCACCCGTGGTGATGTCGACGTTTTCGACCGCGAAAAAATCTTCATCGATGAACACATGCGCCGTGTGGTCGAGCGCTTCCCGACCCTCAAAGTGGTCTTCGAGCACATCACCACCGCGGACGCCGTGCAGTTCGTCAACTCGGCTTCGGCCAACGTCGGCGCGACCATCACGGCTCACCACCTGCTGTACAACCGTAACCACATGCTGGTGGGCGGGATCCGGCCGCACTTCTATTGCCTGCCGATCCTCAAGCGCAATACCCACCAGGAAGCCCTGCTCGACGCCGCCACCAGCGGCAGCGAGAAGTTCTTCCTCGGCACCGACTCGGCGCCCCACGCCCAGCACGCCAAGGAAGCGGCCTGCGGTTGCGCCGGTTGCTACACCGCCTATGCGGCAATCGAGATGTATGCCGAAGCCTTCGAACAGCGCAATGCGCTGGACAAGCTCGAGGCCTTCGCCAGCCTCAACGGCCCGCGCTTCTACGGCCTGCCGGCCAACACCGATCGCATCACCCTGGTCCGCGAAGAATGGACCACCCCGACCAGCCTGCCATTTGGCGAGCTGACCGTTATCCCGCTGCGCGCCGGTGAAAAACTGCGCTGGCGCCTGCTGGAGGAACACGCGTGAGTGAAGACCATTTCGACGACGAACTGGAAGGCAATGGCGGCGGAGGCGGCCCTCGTCATCCAATGGCGGCCAGGTTCCGTGGTTACTTGCCGGTTGTCGTCGACGTAGAAACCGGTGGCTTCAATTCGGCCACCGACGCCCTTCTGGAGATCGCCGCGACCACCATCGCCATGGATGAAAAGGGTTTTGTTTATCCGGATCACACCTACTTCTTCCGTGTCGAGCCGTTCGAAGGCGCGAACATCGAAGCGGCGGCCCTGGAGTTCACCGGGATCAAGCTCGATCACCCGCTGCGCATGGCCGTGAGTGAAGAGTCTGCCCTGAACGATATCTTCCGCGGCGTGCGCAAGGCCCTCAAGGCCAATGGTTGCAAACGGGCGATCCTGGTCGGGCATAACAGCAGCTTCGACCTGGGCTTCCTGAATGCAGCGGTTGCGCGCCTGGACATGAAGCGCAATCCGTTCCATCCGTTCTCCAGTTTCGATACCGCAACGCTCGCGGGCCTGGCCTACGGCCAAACCGTGCTGGCCAAGGCGTGCCAGGCTGCGGACATCGATTTCGACGGTCGCGAAGCTCATTCGGCACGCTATGACACCGAGAAGACGGCAGAGCTGTTCTGCGGCATCGTCAATCGCTGGAAACAGATGGGCGGCTGGGAAGACTTCGACGATTGATGTGTTGTAGGAGCGAGCTTGCTCGCGATGGTCGTGAACGATAACGCGGGGAGCCTGACACCCAGCGGTGTTCTTGAATCCATCGCGAGCAAGCTCGCTCCTACAGGGTCAGAATCCAACGCATAAAAAAACCGGCCTCGAAGGCCGGTTTTTTTGTACCTGCTTTTTATAGCTGGAGCGTGCGCCTTACAGAGCGGCAGCGTGCTCGGTCAGGTAAGCCGCAACGCCTTCAGGCGAAGCGTTCATGCCTTTGTCGCCTTTTTTCCAGTTGGCAGGGCAGACTTCGCCGTGCTCTTCGTGGAATTGCAGAGCGTCGACCAGACGCAGCAGCTCTTCCATATTACGGCCCAGCGGCAGGTCGTTGATGATCTGCGAGCGGACAACGCCTTTGTCGTCGATCAGGAACGCGCCACGGAAAGCCACGCCGTCAGCGGACTGAACGTCGTAGGCCTTCATGATGTCCTGCTTGATGTCGGCAGCCATGGTGTAGCGAACCTGGCCGATACCGCCATTGTTCACTGGAGTGTTGCGCCATGCGTTGTGGGTGAAGTGCGAGTCGATCGAAACAGCGATCACTTCAACGTTGCGTGCCTTGAACTCAGACATGCGGTTGTCCAGAGCGATCAGCTCGGACGGGCAAACGAAGGTGAAGTCCAGTGGGTAGAAGAACACCAGGCCGTATTTGCCTTTGATCGCCGAGGACAGGGTGAAGCTGTCAACGATCTCGCCATTGCCGAGTACGGCCGGTACGGTGAAGTCAGGGGCTTGCTTGCCTACGAGTACGCTCATTGGATATCTCCTGGTGTAATAGCGTGAGAAACAGGGTTCGCATCAGCCTGCCACCCTGAGGCGACAGCCCTGTGACACGATCCCCGGTCGCAAAAGACCGGCCATCATACACCGCGTGTTTGAGCTGGCTTAGCTGTTTTTTCCCCGTACGATGAAATCCCCGACGGTTTTGCATCACCAATTTGCCAGGCAGACCGTTCGTCAGCCATACCCATTTATGACAAAAAGTGCCCTGAAACCACTTTGACAATCATTCTCGTTAACATTAAGATCCATCGCAATTGAGTCACAATCAGCGACGGACCTTCCTTATGTATGTTTGCCTCTGCACTGGCGTCACCGACGGTCAAATCCGCGATGCGATCTATGAAGGATGCTGCAGCTACAAGGAAGTCCGTGTGGCTACCGGCGTTGCCAGTCAATGCGGCAAATGTGCCTGCCTCGCCAAGGAAGTGGTCCGCGAGACCCTGACCAAACTGCAAACGGCCCAGGCTGCAATTCCCTTTCCAGCAGAATTTACCGCGGCCTAACTATCGAATATCAAAGAACCGGACATACGTCCGGTTTTTTTATGCCTCAAAATCAACTAGTTATGCTCTAGACGCGGAACACAAACATTCTTATTCAGATTAATTTTCATTTAAGTTTCAATAACTTAGGTTTGACACCCTTAAATACGCGGCTCAGACTCTGCCCTATTGACAGCTAATAAAGGGCAGGACCCCATCATGAAAGGCGACGTTACAGTCATCCAGCATCTCAACAAGATCCTCGCCAATGAGCTGGTCGCGATCAATCAATACTTCCTGCATGCGCGCATGTATGAAGATTGGGGCCTGAACAAGCTCGGCAAGCACGAGTACCACGAATCCATCGACGAGATGAAGCACGCGGACAAGCTGATCAAGCGGATCCTGTTCCTTGAAGGCCTGCCGAACGTCCAGGACCTGGGCAAGCTGCACATCGGCGAGCACACCAAGGAAATGATCGAGTGTGACCTGCGTATTGAAAAAACCGGCCATGCCGATCTGAAAGTGGCCATCGCGCATTGCGAGAAAGTTGGCGACTTCGGCAGCCGTGAACTGCTCGAAGACATTCTCGAGTCCGAAGAAGAACACATCGACTGGCTGGAAACCCAACTGGGCCTGATCGACAAGATTGGTATCGAGAACTACCTGCAATCGCAGATGGGCGAAGACGAGTAAGTTCTACGCCGTTAATTTCGATGCAATAAAAAGCCCCGCTCTCTTTTAAAGAGGCGGGGCTTTTTTGTGCCTGCTGCTTTTATTGTAGGAGCGAGCATGCTCGCGATGGACCAGAAAGCGCTGCGGGGAACCAGGCTCCCAGCGTTATCGTTAACGACCATCGCGAGCATGCTCGCTCCTACAGGGAGCAGGAACCGAATCAGGCTTCGGACTTGTTGGCAGCAGCGGCTTCAACAGCAGCCTTGATGGTGGTCTGCAACGAACCGTCAGCAGCCATCTCGGTCATGATGTCGCTACCGCCGACCAGCTCGCCACCCACCCACAATTGCGGGAAAGTCGGCCAGTTGGCGTATTTTGGCAGGTTGGCGCGGATTTCCGGGTTCTGCAGGATGTCCACGTACGCAAACTTTTCGCCACACGCCATCACGGCCTGCGCGGCTTTCGCGGAGAAGCCGCACTGCGGGGCATTCGGCGAGCCTTTCATGTAAAGCAGAATGGTGTTGTTAGCAATCTGCTCTTTAATCGTTTCGATGATATCCATGGAGCACCTCGGCTGAACTTTCCGACTCATGGGTCGGCACGGTGGCGCATTGTAACGGAAAGCCGAGCGCCCTGCTCGGTCTCTCCGTCAGACTGACTCAAGCTGCGGCCACGGTCACCGGTACGCCATTGAGCGCGGCATTTCCCGACAGTTCGTCAAGCCGGCATTCGTCGGTCAGGTCGTTGGCGCTTGAGCCCGGCTGACTGCTGGCAATCGACATTTGCACGCCCGGCCGCGCGTGACCCCAGCCGTGAGGGAGGCTGACCACGCCTTTCATCATGTCCAGACTGCCAAGCACTTCGACCTCAATTACCCCCACCCGCGAGCTGACCCGCACACGTTGCCCGTCACTGAGCCCGCGACTGGCCAGGTCGTCCGGATGCATCAGCAACTGGTGACGTGGTTTGCCCTTCACCAACCGATGATAGTTATGCATCCATGAGTTGTTGCTGCGTACATGCCGGCGGCCAATCATCAACAACTCGTCGGCGACCGGCGCCTGCAAGGCTGCGAAGCGCGCCAGGTCAGCGAGAATCTCGGCCGGCGCTGCCTGGATGCGTTGATTGGCAGTCTTCAGGCGTGGTGCCAGGTTAGGCTTGAGAGCGCCCAGGTCGACGCCATGGGGATGATCGAACAAAGTCGCCAGCGACAGCTTGTGCTCTGACGTGTCGCCGTACATCCCCATGCGCAGACCGCGATCGATCATTTGTGCGGGGGCGATGGTGGGTTTCAACTCTTTACCGGTCCTGGCGGCAAATGTCTTGGCCAGGCCGACGAAAATCTCCCAGTCGTGCAATGCACCTTGGGGTTTTGCGAGGATGGCGCGGTTGAAACGGCTGACGTTGCGCACCGCAAACAGGTTGAACGTGGTGTCGTAATGGTCGTTTTCCAGCGCCGATGTGGACGGCAGGATCAAGTCGGCGTAACGCGTGGTTTCATTGATGTACAGGTCGATACTGACCATGAACTCCAACCCGTCCAGCGCCTGCTCGAGCTTTCGGCCATTGGGCGTGGACAGCACCGGATTGCCTGCCACAGTGATCAACGCCCGGACTTGCCCCTCCCCTTCGGTGAGCATCTCTTCGGCCAGCGCCGAGACAGGTAGTTCTCCGGCGTATTCCGGGCGCCCGGAAACCCGGCTCTGCCACAGATTGAAATGCCCGCCCGAAGTCGTCGCCACCAGATCCACCGCTGGCTCGGTGCACAAGGCACCACCCACGCGATCGAGATTGCCGGTGACCAGATTGATCAACTGCACCACCCAGTGGCACAGCGTACCGAAGGCCTGGGTCGAAACGCCCATGCGGCCATAGCAGACTGCACTCGGTGCCGCGGCGAAGTCCCGCGCCAACTGGCGGATCTGTTCGGCCGGTACGGCGCACAACGGACTCATGGCCTCGGCAGTGAACGGCGCGACGGCCTCGCGCACGTCCTCCAGGCCGTCCACCGGCAGATGGCTGTCGCGGGTCAGACCTTCAGCGAACAAGGTATTGAGCATGCCGAACAACAGCGCGGCATCACCACCCGGGCGCACGAACAGATGCTGATCGGCAATCGCCGCCGTCTCACTACGGCGCGGATCGACCACCACCACTTTGCCGCCCCGGGCCTGTATCGCCTTCAAGCGTTTTTCCACATCTGGCACGGTCATGATGCTGCCGTTTGAAGCCAGCGGGTTGCCGCCCAGGATCAGCATGAAATCGGTGTGATCGATGTCCGGGATCGGCAGCAACAGACCGTGGCCGTACATCAAATGACTGGTCAGGTGATGGGGCAATTGGTCGACCGACGTCGCGGAAAACCGGTTGCGGGTTTTCAGCAGTCCGAGGAAGTAATTGCTGTGGGTCATCAGCCCGTAATTGTGCACGCTCGGATTGCCCTGATAGACCGCCACGGCGTTTTGCCCGTGACGCTCCTGAATGGCGGCGAGGCGTTCGGCGACCAGATTGAATGCCGCCTCCCATTCGATGGGCTGCCATTCATTGCCTACTCGCAGCATCGGCTGATGCAAACGATCCGGATCGTTCTGAATGTCTTGCAGGGCCACGGCCTTGGGGCAGATGTGCCCACGGCTGAACGTATCCTGGGGGTCGCCCTTGATCGATGTGATCTGGACGTTACCGCCTTCGACCTCAGTGGTTTCGATGGTCAGGCCACAGATGGCTTCGCACAAATGGCACGCACGGTGATGGAGAGTCTTGGTCATGGCCAGTCACTGTCTTGTTATGGGCGGGCAACGATGGCCGCGGAAACAAAACTATGGCGCCAGACCCGCCGCCACGCCAGCGACGTGCGTCTTGTGAATCGAGGGTTATCAGGCCAGCCGATGGCCGCCGGAGTTCAGTTCGAAGGCAGCCTGGACGGCGCCTGCAAGTGGATTTCCTGAAGGGTTTCAATCGGCCCGTGGGGGCCCTGCACGCAGGTCAGTTCGCCGATCAGGCGCCAGTGTTCGTCGAGCCCGGCGCTGATGAATGACAGGTCAGAAACCGACTGTCAGCGCACCATTGCCGCCCCGCCTGATTGCCAAGCCCCGAGGGGCCGGTGTACAAATGAGGCGCTGCTATCAGGAAACAGGCTTCAAAAGCGCTACCTCGGTGAACCCGTAGCACCTCTGAAACTCCCTAAAAACTGTAGCCCTATTGGTAAGACGCGACATTTAATTATAAGATCGCGCCTTCCCCTATTTCGTCGCCCCGTGCGGCTTACGCCGCAGGTCTCGCCCGTTGTTCCGTTAAACAAGGCTTTGAGCATCTGCGGTTTGTAGCAAAAGGTAGTCAATGATGAGCGCAAGGCACTTTCTCTCCCTGATGGATTGCACGCCCGAAGAGCTGGTCAGCGTGATCCGTCGAGGCGTTGAGCTCAAGGACCTGCGTAACCGCGGCGTACTGTTCGAGCCTCTGAAAAACCGCGTCCTGGGGATGATTTTCGAGAAATCCTCGACCCGCACCCGGATCTCCTTCGAGGCCGGCATGATCCAGCTCGGCGGCCAGGCGATCTTTCTGTCGCCACGTGACACCCAGTTGGGTCGTGGCGAGCCGATCGGCGACTGCGCCATCGTCATGTCGAGCATGCTCGACGCAGTGATGATCCGTACCTTTGCCCACAGCAACCTGACCGAATTCGCCGCCAACTCCCGCGTACCGGTAATCAACGGCCTGTCCGATGACCTGCATCCGTGCCAGTTGCTGGCGGACATGCAGACCTTCCTCGAACACCGCGGCTCCATCCAGGGCAAGACCGTGGCCTGGATCGGCGACGGCAACAATATGTGCAACAGTTATATAGAAGCGGCGATCCAGTTCGACTTCCAGTTGCGCGTGGCCTGCCCGGAAGGCTACGAGCCCAATCCTGAATTCGTGGCCAAAGCCGGCGATCGGGTCACCATCGTTCGCGACCCGAAAGAAGCCGTGCGCGGTGCACACCTGGTGAGCACCGACGTCTGGACCTCCATGGGTCAGGAAGAAGAAACCGCCAAGCGTCTGAAGCTGTTCGCACCGTACCAGGTCAACCGCGCCCTGCTTGACCTGGCCGCTGAAGACGTACTGTTCATGCATTGCCTGCCGGCGCACCGCGGCGAAGAAATCAGCGTCGACCTGCTCGACGACAAACGTTCGGTGGCCTGGGATCAAGCCGAAAACCGCCTGCACGCGCAAAAGGCCTTGCTCGAGTTTCTCGTCGAACCGGCGTACCACCACGCATGAGCCAGCCTTTACTGCTTAACCTGCGCAACCTCGCCTGCGGCTATCAGGACCAGCGTGTAGTACAGAACCTGAACCTGCATCTGAACGCTGGTGACATCGGTTGCCTGCTCGGCTCTTCGGGCTGCGGCAAGACCACCACACTACGGGCGATTGCCGGCTTTGAACCGATACATGAAGGCGAAATCCAGCTGGCGGGCGAAACCATCTCCAGCGCCGGCTTCACCCTTGCTCCGGAGAAACGTCGCATTGGCATGGTGTTCCAGGACTACGCGCTGTTTCCGCATTTGAGCGTGGCCGACAACATCGCCTTCGGCATTCGCAAGCATCCGCAAATGGATCGCGTTACCGAAGAACTGCTGGAACTGGTCAACCTGAAGAACCTCGGCAAGCGCTTCCCCCACGAACTTTCAGGTGGCCAGCAGCAACGTGTCGCCCTGGCCCGCGCACTGGCGCCGGATCCGCAATTGCTGTTGCTCGACGAGCCGTTCTCCAACCTAGATGGTGAATTGCGCCGCAAGCTCAGCCACGAAGTACGCGACATCCTCAAGGCCCGAGGCACCAGCGCGATTCTGGTGACTCACGACCAGGAAGAAGCCTTCGCAGTCAGTGACCACATTGGCGTGTTCAAGGAAGGTCGCCTGGAACAGTGGGATACGCCCTACAACCTGTATCACGAACCGCTGACACCCTTCGTGGCGAGTTTCATCGGCCAGGGCTATTTCATTCGCGGTCAGTTGAGCAGCCCGGAATCGGTGCAAACCGAGCTCGGCGAATTGCGCGGCAACCGGGCCTACACCTGGCCGGTAGGGGGTGCGGTTGATGTGCTGCTGCGCCCGGACGATATCGTCTACGCGCCGGATAGCGCACTGAAGGCGCGAATCGCCGGCAAGACGTTCCTGGGTGCGTCGACCCTGTATCGCTTGCAGCTGCCGACAGGCGCACAGCTGGAATCGATCTTCCCGAGCCATGTCGATCGCCAGGTTGGGGCGGATGTGGGTATTCGTGTCGCGGCTGAACACCTGGTGCTGTTCCAGGCGTCCGGCAGCACGGCGGCGCAGATTCCTGCTGTTGAACCAGGTGTCCGGCGTCACAGCACGGCCAACTGATACACAAAAAACCCTGTAGGAGCGAGCTTGCTCGCGAAGGCGGTGTGTCAGCCAATGATGATGTTGACTGACAATCCGCCTTCGCGAGCAAGCTCGCTCCTACATTGGATTTGCGTTAACCCAACATCAGCGTTCCGCTTGCTACGAGCGTCGCATTCCCGCCGATCTTCACTCGATCGCCTTCCAGTCGACAGAACAATTCCCCACCCCGCGCCGAACGCTGAAAAGCCGTCAGGCTCGACTTGCCCAAATGCTTTGACCAGTACGGAATCAGAAGGCAATGGGTCGATCCGGTCACCGGGTCTTCATTGATGCCGATTGCCGGGGCGAAATAGCGGGAAACGAAATCGTGCTGCTCGCCCCGCGCGGTCACGATGGCGCCCAACCATGGCAGTTTCGCCAGGGCCACCATGTCCGGCTTGCAGTCGAGCACGGCTTGCTCGGACTCCAGCACCACAAACAGTTCATTCGAACCCAGTAGCTCAACAGCCTTCACACCCAGTGCACGCTCGATTTCCGAGACCGCGTTCACCGGTGACGCCGTGATCGCCGGGAAGTCCAGCCACAGGCCTGCGCCCTCCCGCGTCACGCTCAACGGGCCGGACTTACAGGTGAAGTCCAGTCGCTCGACAGGCTCTTTATAGATCTCAAACAGCACATAGGCGCTAGCCAGCGTCGCGTGACCACACAATGGCACCTCGGTGGTCGGCGTAAACCAGCGGATGTGCCAGCCCTGCCCTTCGCGCACGACAAACGCCGTTTCGGCGAGGTTGTGCTCGGCGGCAATCTTTTGCATCAACTCATCGGCGAGCCAGGTATCGAGCCGATAGACCATCGCCGGGTTACCACTGAACGGCTGATTGCTGAACGCGTCGACCTGATGAAACTCAAGCTGCATAACCTTCTCCCTTGGTTTGTCCGCTGAGCATGCAGCGCCGGCCGAACGAGCGCCAGTGACAGAGCGGGCAGATTTTCACCATACAGCGCTCACACCCGACCGATATCGGCAAATTTCGCCTGGGTGTGCTCGGCCAGCACGGCCGGTGCCAGTTCGACTTCCAGTCCACGTCGACCCGCACTGACAAAAATACTGGCGAAGGACTGGGCTGAATTATCGATGAATGTGCGCAAGCGCTTTTTCTGCCCCAGCGGACTGATCCCGCCCAATAGATAGCCAGTAGAGCGTTGCGCTGCCGCCGGGTCGGCCATTTCGACCTTTTTCACGCCCGCGGCGTGGGCCAGCCCTTTCAAGTCCAGGCTGCCGACAACCGGCACCACGGCCACCAGCAACTCGCCCTTTTCGCTGGCCGCCAGCAAAGTCTTGAACACCTGCGCCGGATCGAGCCCGAGTTTTTCCGCCGCTTCCAACCCGTAGGAGGCGGCCTTCGGGTCATGTTCGTAACTGTGTACGCGATGTTCGGCCCGAACCTTTTTCAACAAATCCAATGCGGGGGTCATGACAGCTCCAGACTGGGCGGCAGAAGAAAAATACTGCGCCCGATTCTAGGACATTGATCGTTAAAAGGCTCTACGGCGGCGCATCCATAACGCCATTGCCTGGCCATCCCATTGCGCAATGACTCATTCATTCATGCAGCGAATAGTTTTTTTGTGACCGATGGTTCACTTTCGACCTTTGACATCAGCGTTTCTTGTCTATATTTTTTCGTTTCTGAAACTGCACGAAACGTCCTACCGCTGCACCCAGCAGTAAACCGCGACCAGGATGGGGATCCTGCCTCGGCGAAAACCGCGCTCCGACCATGATGGGAAAAGCGCCAGACAACAAAAAAAATTGAGGTTTCAATGACAACTGCTTTACAACAACCGTCGCTCTCGAGCCAATGCATGGCCGAGTTTCTGGGTACAGCGCTGCTGATCTTTTTTGGTACAGGCTGTGTTGCCGCGCTCAAGGTCGCGGGTGCCAGTTTTGGCTTGTGGGAAATCAGCGTTATCTGGGGCGTCGGCGTCAGCATGGCGATCTACCTTACCGCCGGGGTTTCCGGGGCTCATCTGAACCCTGCCGTCAGTATTGCCCTGAGCATTTTCGCGGACTTCGAAAAGCGTAAATTGCCTTTCTACGTACTCGCCCAAGTGGCGGGTGCCTTCTGTGGAGCGCTGTTGGTCTACACGCTCTACAGCAATCTATTCTTCGAATTCGAACAAACGCACCACATGGTTCGCGGCACTCAAGCCAGCCTTGAGTTGGCCTCCGTGTTCTCCACCTTCCCGAATCCTGTGCTGACCACCGCCCAGGCATTTCTGGTCGAGGTGATCATTACAGCCATCCTGATGGGCGTGATCATGTCCCTGACCGATGACAACAATGGCCTGCCAAAAGGCCCGCTGGCACCGCTGCTGATCGGCCTGCTGATTGCGGTGATCGGCAGTTCGATGGGACCGCTGACCGGTTTTGCCATGAACCCTGCGCGGGACTTCGGTCCTAAACTGATGACTTTCTTCGCTGGCTGGGGTGAAATTTCCTTCACCGGCGGACGCGATATTCCGTATTTCCTGATTCCTGTTTTTGCACCGATTGTCGGTGCCTGCCTCGGCGCCGCCGCCTATCGCGGGCTGATTGCCCGCCATCTGCACGGCGCTGTACCTGCTACAAAGGATGCAACAGCTGCCATTGACGGCAAACCCAGAACTTCTTGATACCGTTGGCGCGTGCCCCTGCCCTTTGATCACGCGCCAGACCTCACTCCCTTATTTCGTCCAAGGCAATCGACATGACCGACACACAGAATAAGAACTACATCATTGCCCTCGATCAGGGTACGACCAGCTCCCGCGCGATCATTTTCGACCGCGACGCGAACGTGGTCTGCACCGCCCAACGGGAGTTCGCTCAGCATTACCCGCAAGCCGGTTGGGTTGAGCACGATCCGATGGAGATCTTCGCCACCCAGAGCGCAGTGATGGTCGAGGCCCTTGCACAAGCCGGCCTGCACCATGACCAGGTAGCAGCCATCGGCATCACCAACCAGCGCGAAACCACCGTGGTCTGGGACAAGAACACCGGCCGCCCGATCTACAACGCAATCGTCTGGCAGTGCCGACGCAGCACCGAGATCTGCCAGCAACTCAAGCGCGATGGCCACGAGCAATACATCAGCGACACCACAGGCCTGGTCACCGACCCGTATTTCTCCGGCACCAAGCTCAAGTGGATCCTCGACAACGTCGAAGGCAGCCGCGAACGCGCGCGCAACGGTGAGCTGCTGTTCGGCACCGTCGACAGCTGGTTGATCTGGAAATTTACCGGCGGCAAGGTGCATGTCACCGACTACACCAACGCTTCGCGCACCATGCTCTTCAACATCCACACCCTGGAGTGGGACGCGAAGATGCTGGAAGTCCTCGACATCCCGCGTGAGATGCTCCCGCAAGTCAAATCGTCGTCCGAGATCTACGGCCACACCAAAAGCGGCATCGCCATCGGCGGCATTGCCGGTGACCAGCAAGCCGCTCTGTTCGGCCAGATGTGTGTCGAGCCAGGCCAGGCGAAAAACACCTACGGCACTGGCTGCTTCTTGCTGATGAACACTGGCGACAAAGCCGTGAAATCCCGACACGGCATGCTGACCACCATCGCCTGCGGCCCGCGTGGCGAGGTGGCCTATGCCCTGGAAGGTGCGGTGTTCAACGGCGGCTCCACCGTGCAATGGCTGCGTGACGAACTGAAGATCATCAACGACGCCCACGACACCGAATACTTCGCCAACAAGGTCAAGGACAGCAACGGCGTGTACCTGGTGCCGGCCTTCACCGGACTTGGCGCACCGTACTGGGACCCGTACGCCCGTGGTGCATTGTTCGGACTGACCCGCGGCGTACGCGTGGATCACATCATTCGGGCCGCGCTGGAATCGATTGCCTACCAGACCCGTGACGTGCTGGACGCCATGCAGCAAGACTCTGGGGAGCGTCTGAAAGCTCTGCGCGTGGACGGCGGTGCAGTGGCCAACAATTTCCTCATGCAGTTCCAGGCCGACATCCTCGGTACCCAGGTCGAGCGTCCGCAAATGCGCGAAACCACGGCGCTGGGCGCTGCTTACTTGGCCGGTCTGGCGTGTGGCTTCTGGGGCAGCCTGGAAGAGTTGCGTGGCAAGGCTGTGATCGAGCGCCAGTTCGAGCCGACGCTGGACGAAGCCGCGAAGGAAAAACTCTACGCAGGGTGGAAAAAAGCGGTCAGCCGTACTCGCAATTGGGCGGCTGAAGACGAGGCTGAATAAACCGGGATACGGGCTCGTATCTGTATGTAACTGGTCGGGAGCGGATTCCTGCGGCATCATGGGCAAATTTTGCACGGCAGCCCAAAGGACGCCCAATGAATCTGCCTCCCCGTCAGCAGCAAATCCTCGAACTGGTCCGCGAACGCGGCTATGTCAGTATCGAGGAAATGGCCACGTTGTTCGTTGTTACCCCGCAGACCATCCGCCGCGACATCAATCAGCTCGCGGAAGCCAATTTGTTGCGTCGCTACCACGGCGGCGCGGCTTACGACTCCAGCGTTGAAAACACCGCCTACGCCATGCGCGCCGATCAGATGCGCGACGAGAAACAGCGTATCGGCGAAGCCATTGCCGCGCAGATTCCCGACCATGCCTCGTTGTTCATCAACATCGGCACGACCACCGAATCCATTGCCCGGGCACTGCTCAACCACAGTCACCTGAAAATCATCACCAACAACCTGCATGTGGCTTCGATGCTCAGCGCCAAGGACGACTTCGACGTGCTGCTGACCGGTGGCAACGTACGGCGCGATGGCGGTGTGGTCGGTCAGGCCAGTGTCGATTTCATCAATCAGTTCAAGGTCGACTTCGCCCTGGTGGGCATCAGCGGCATCGATGAAGACGGCAGCCTGCTGGACTTCGACTATCAGGAAGTGCGGGTATCCCAGGCGATCATCGCCAATGCCCGGCAAGTGATCCTCGCGGCCGACTCCAGCAAATTCGGACGCAACGCCATGATTCGCCTGGGGCCGATCAGCCTCGTCGATTGCCTGGTCACCGATCAGCAGCCTTCCCCGGCGCTGGCGCAACTGCTGAACCAGCACAAGGTTCGGCTGGAAGTCGTTTAAACCCTTTCCAGTCTTAAAAGATCGCCCAAGCGCGATCTTTTGCTTTTATGTTCGTAAATTTTCCTTTAACGGCCCTTCGATGAGTATTTTCAATCGAAGCTGGCTGGCTGTGCGCGTCTTTATGGGCTAGTATTTTCGTAAATGAACATTAATGTTCGAATTCAAATACAGAACATCAAAGAACTCCGAGGCCGAGCCGATGCCCACTTCCACCTTGCCCACGCCCCCTCTCGCCGAGGTTTACGATATCGCCGTCATCGGTGGCGGGATCAATGGCGTGGGGATCGCAGCGGATGCCGCCGGTCGCGGTCTCTCGGTGTTCCTTTGCGAAAAGGATGACCTGGCCAGCCATACCTCGTCGGCCAGCAGCAAGCTGATTCACGGTGGCCTGCGCTACCTCGAGCATTACGAATTCCGCCTGGTGCGTGAAGCCTTGGCCGAACGTGAAGTACTGCTGGCCAAGGCTCCGCACATCGTCAAGCAAATGCGTTTCGTGTTGCCGCACCGCCCGCACCTGCGCCCGGCGTGGATGATTCGCGCCGGTCTGTTTCTCTATGACAACCTGGGCAAGCGCGAGCAACTGCAAGGTTCGAAAAGCCTGAAGTTCGGCCCTGACAACGCACTGAAAAGCGAGATCACCAAGGGCTTCGAATACTCCGATTGCTGGGTGGATGACGCGCGCCTGGTGGTGTTGAACGCCATGGCCGCCCGGGAAAACGGCGCCCACGTTCACACCCAGACCCGCTGCGTCAGCGCGCGTCGCACCAAGGGCCTGTGGCACCTGCACCTGGAGCGTGCCGATGGCAGTCTGTTTTCGATCCGCGCCAAGGCATTGGTCAATGCGGCCGGGCCATGGGTCGCCAAGTTCATTCGCGATGACTTGAAGATGGAATCGCCATACGGCATCCGCTTGATCCAGGGCAGCCATCTGATCGTGCCGAAACTATACGAAGGCGAACACGCGCACATCCTGCAGAACGAAGATCAGCGCATCGTGTTCACCATTCCGTACCTGAATCACTTCACCCTGATCGGCACCACCGACCGCGAGTACACCGGCGATCCGGCGAAAGTGGCAATTACCGATGGCGAAACCGATTACCTGCTGAACGTGGTCAATGCCCATTTCAAAAAGCAGATCAGCCGCGACGACATCCTGCACAGCTATTCCGGTGTGCGCCCGCTGTGCAACGACGAATCCGACAACCCGTCGGCCGTGACCCGCGACTACACCCTGGCGCTGTCTGGCACAGGCGAAGAGGCTCCGTTGCTGTCGGTGTTCGGCGGCAAGCTCACCACCTATCGCAAACTGGCCGAGTCGGCGCTGGCGCAACTGGCACCGTATTTCAAACACATCAAGCCAAGCTGGACCGCCAGCGCCACGCTGCCGGGCGGTGAAGACATGACCACCCCGCAAGCCTTGAGCTCGCGTATCCGCGACAAATTCGACTGGGTACCGAGCGAGATCGCTCGCCGCTGGGCCACCACCTACGGCAGCCGTACCTGGCGTATGCTCGAAGGCGTACAGGACCTCAGCGATATGGGCGAGCACATCGGCGGCGGTCTCTACACCCGCGAAGTCGACTATCTGTGCAACGAAGAATGGGCCACCAGCGCCCACGACATCCTCTGGCGTCGCAGCAAGCTCGGTTTGTTCACGACGGTGGCCGAGCAGGAAAAGCTCAAGGACTACCTGAACAAGGTCGAACTGAACCGCAGCAAGATCGAAGCGGCCTGATCGGTCACCGGCATAAACAAAAGCCCCTGAATCTCGCGATTCAGGGGCTTTTTCGTATCGATGGATTTCAGTCGCGCAAATCCGATTCATGAATCGGCTGCTCACGGTGAGTCGCCCGCTGATACTGCGACGGCCACACGGCCTTGTGCCCGCCCAGATCGTCATCTGCATGCAACGCCCAGTAGGGATCGCGCAACAACTCACGGGCCAGGAAGATGATGTCCGCCTGACAGGTGCGCAGGATGTGCTCGGCCTGGGCCGGCTCGGTGATCATGCCAACCGTGCCGGTGGCCATGCCCGACTCCTTGCGTACACGCTCGGCGAAGCGGGTCTGGTAACCCGGCCCTGTGGGAATCTCCGCATTCACCGCCGTCCCGCCCGACGAGACGTCGATCAGGTCGACCCCCAGGGCTTTGAGGCGGCGTGCCAGTTCCACCGTTTCATCGGGGTTCCAGCCATCTTCCACCCAGTCGGTGGCCGAGACCCGGACAAACACCGGCAACTCTTCAGGCCACACCGCACGCACCGCTTCGGTGACCTGCAGCACCAGCCGAATACGATTTTCGAAGGAGCCGCCATATTGATCGCGACGCTGATTGCTCAACGGCGACAGGAACTGATGCAGCAGGTAACCATGGGCCGCGTGCACTTCGACCACCTTGAAACCGGCCGTCAGTGAGCGTTTTGCCGCATCGACAAAGGCCTGGATCACCTTCGCGATCTCGCCGTCATCCAGTTGTCTGGGTTGGGTGTGCTGTGGATCGAATGCGATCGGTGAAGGTCCGACCGGCACCCAGCCGCCCTCATCGGGCTTGACGCTGCCATGCTTGCCGAGCCACGGCCGGTAGGTGCTGGCCTTGCGCCCGGCATGGGCCAGCTGAATGCCGGCAACGGCGCCCTGGGCGGTGATAAAGCGGGTGATGCGTTGCAGGGGTTCGATCTGCTCGTCATTCCACAGACCGAGGTCCTGAGCGGTGATACGCCCGTCGGCGGTGACCGCCGTGGCTTCGGTAAACACCAGCCCGGCCCCGCCGACAGCGCGGCTGCCGAGGTGAACCAGGTGCCAGTCATTGGCCAGGCCATCGGCACTGGAGTACTGGCACATCGGCGATACCGCGATGCGGTTGGGCAGGGTCAATTGGCGAAGGGTAAAGGGTTCAAGCAGCAGACTCATGGGGCACCTCTCGAATCAGTGGGCAGGCTCCAGGTTCTGTTTGAATAGTCGACGAGTGACAGGAAAAAGGTACAGCACCCGCCCCCGCGGGCAAAAAATTCGACAAGACGTCACAAGGCCAAAATCAAGCAGTGCTTAGAGCCTAGTCGACATCGACGGATGTCGCCCCCTTGTAGGAGCGAGCTCGCTCGCGATGGACGACAGGACACCGCGGGGTATCAGGTTCCCAGCGCCATCGTTCACGTCCATCGCGAGCGAGCTCGCTCCTACAGGTGTGGGCTCAACGCGGTTCGATGTGGGCAATCATCAGCTGGACCGTCTCGTTGCCACGAAACTCGTTGAGGTCGAGTTTGTAGGCCAGTTCCACCCACTTGATGGTCGGATTCGGCCAGATGTCGCGGTCGATCCCGAAGGCAATGCCGTCGAGTTTCACCGAACCACATTCACTTTTCAGTACGACTTTAAGGTGCCGTTCGCCAACGACGCGCTGCTCGACCAACTGGAACACCCCATGAAACAAGGGTTCCGGGAAGTGCTGCCCCCAAGGACCGGCATGCCGCAGGGCACGGGCCAGCTCCAGGTGAAACTCTTCCACCGCCAGGGTGCCGTCCGACAACAGGCGGCCAGTCAGGTCTTCTTCGCGCAGTTGCCGGCGCACTTCAGCGTCAAAGGCTTCGGCGAACAAGGGGAAATTTTCTTCCGGTAGCGTCAGGCCGGCCGCCATCGCGTGGCCACCGTATTTGGTGATCAGATTCGGATGCTGCGCCGCCACCACGCTCAGGGCGTCGCGGATGTGAAAGCCCTGGACCGAACGCCCCGAGCCCTTGAGCAGGCCATCTCCGGCATCGGCAAAGGCGATGGTCGGGCGGAAATAGCGCTCTTTCATCCGTGACGCGAGGATACCGATGACGCCCTGATGCCACTCGGGATCGAACAGGCACAAGCCGAACGGCATCGACTCCACCGGCAGATCCTTGAGCTGCGCCAGCGCTTCACGCTGCATGCCTTGCTCGATGGATTTGCGATCCTGGTTCATGCCGTCCAGTTGCGCCGCCATCTCACGGGCCAGACCGGCGTCTTCGGTCAGCAGGCATTCGATGCCCAGGCTCATGTCATCCAGGCGCCCCGCCGCGTTCAGCCGCGGGCCGACAATGAAGCCCAGGTCGGTGGAAGTGATACGTGCATGGTCACGCTTGGCCACCTCGAGGATCGCCTTGATCCCCGGCCGGGAACGTCCGGCACGAATGCGCTCCAGGCCCTGATGCACCAGAATCCGGTTGTTGGCATCCAGCGGCACCACGTCGGCCACACTGCCCAAGGCCACCAGATCGAGCAGTTCGCCGATATTCGGCTGCGGCTTGCTTGTGTACCAGCCCAGTTCGCGCAACCGCGCACGCAGGGCCATCAGCACATAGAAAATCACCCCGACCCCGGCCAGTGCCTTGCTCGGGAACTCGCAACCTGGCTGGTTCGGATTGACGATGGCGTCGGCCAACGGCAGCTCGTCACCGGGCAAGTGGTGATCGGTAACCAGCACCTTGAGCCCGGCCTTTTTCGCCGCGGCCACGCCTTCGACACTGGAGATGCCGTTGTCGACGGTAATCAGTAAATGCGGCTGACGCTCAAGCGCCACCGCGACGATCTCCGGTGTCAGGCCGTAGCCGTAGTCGAAACGGTTTGGCACCAGATAATCGACATGCGCCGCGCCCAGCAAACGCAGGCCCAGCGTGCCCACAGTGCTGGCCGTCGCGCCGTCGGCATCGAAGTCGCCGACGATAAGAATGCGCTGGCGCTGTTCGAGCGCCGTCACCAGCAGATCCACGGCGGCATCGATGCCCTTGAGCTGCTGGAATGGAATCAACCGCGCCAGGCTCTTGTCCAGTTCTGCCTCGGATTGCACACCCCGCGCCGCGTACAGGCGGGTCAGCAGCGGCGGAATATCACCGAGGAATGGCAGGGTGTCGGGCAGCAGGCGAGGTTCGATGCGCATGGGGTGAATGATGCTTCTCTTCGATACGTAGGATAAAACCGGGTGACGCGGTGCAATGGCGAATAATCAGCCGCGCTCACCGGCCAGCCACTGCAACTGGACTTCGTGCTGACCACGGTCGTCGGTGACGAAAATCGTTCCTTCGCTGATCATCACGTCCCACTTGATAACGCGCGGCATGTCTTTGGCCAGGGTTTCCAGGACTTCCTGCGGAACAGCCGCGATATGTACGTTTTTCAGATTTTTGATCGCCGGGATCACTTTGGTTTCCCAGACGCGCAGGCTGCCATAGGCCAGCAGGCTGGTGCGCTCGGTGCGGCGCGAGCACCAGGTCAGGCGCTCGGCATCGGGCTGGCCGACTTCGATCCAGTGCAGGACGCGGTCATCCAGACTTTTTTCCCACAAGGCCGGTTCATCCACTTCCGACAGACCACGGCCAAAAGACAGTTGCTCGTTGTACCAGAGGGCGTAGGCCAGCAGGCGCACGGTCATGCGCTCTTCGGTTTCCGAAGGGTGACGGGCGATGGTCTGCTTCACGCTCTCGTAGACGCTGCGGTCGAGGTCGGTGAGGTTCAGTTCAAACTTGTAGGTCGTGGACGGCTGGGCCATGAACGGGCTTCTTGATACGAGGAAAGGCGGCAAGTCTAACCGATGCGACGGGCAATCCACGAATTGAACACAATCAAGCTGGAGCGCCTGACAGTCGGCTATGTTAAAACGCTCTAATCGCTCATCCCTTGTCCTGCAGGATCCCGCATGCCGCTCACCGCCAAACCGCTTTCCGGTCTGAAAGTCATCGAATTGGGTACCTTGATTGCCGGCCCGTTTGCTTCGCGCATTTGCGCTGAATTCGGTGCCGATGTGATCAAGGTCGAGTCCCCGGACGGCGGTGATCCATTGCGCAAATGGCGCAAGTTGTATGAAGGCACTTCGTTGTGGTGGTTCGTCCAGGCCCGCAATAAAAAGTCCCTGACCCTCAATCTCAAGCACCCTGACGGTCAGGCGATCCTGAAACAGCTGCTGGGTGAAGCAGACATTCTGATCGAAAACTTTCGTCCCGGCGTCCTGGAGAAACTCGGCCTGGGCTGGGACGTCCTGCACACCTTGAACCCGAAACTGGTCATGGTGCGGCTGTCGGGTTTCGGCCAGACCGGCCCGATGAAAGATCAGCCCGGCTTTGGCGCAGTTGGTGAATCCATGGGGGGCCTGCGCTACATCACCGGCTTCGAAGACCGGCCACCGGTGCGCACCGGCATTTCCATCGGCGACTCGATTGCCGCGCTCTGGGGCGTGATCGGCGCACTGATGGCCCTGCGTCATCGCGAGGTCAACGGTGGCCAGGGGCAAGTGGTGGACGTGGCGCTGTACGAAGCCATCTTCGCGATGATGGAAAGCATGGTCCCGGAGTTCGATGTGTTCGGCTTCATTCGCGAACGCACGGGCAACATCATGCCGGGCATCACCCCGTCCTCGATCCACACCAGCGCCGATGGCAAGCACGTGCAGATCGGCGCCAATGGCGACGCGATTTTCAAACGTTTCATGCTGATCATTGACCGGGAAGACCTGGCCAACGATCCTCTGCTTGCCAGCAACGATGGCCGCGATGCCCGACGCGACGAGATTTATGGCGTCATCGATCGCTGGGTCAACTCGTTGCCGCTGGACACGGTGCTGGCGCGGCTCAATCAGGCCGAGGTGCCGGCCAGCCGGATCTTCAGCGCCGAAGACATGTTCAATGACCCTCAGTACCTGGCGCGGGAAATGTTCCTGCAGGCCAAGCTGCCGGACGGCAAAGACTTCAAGATGCCGGGCATTGTGCCGAAACTCTCAGAGACACCTGGGGAATGTGAATGGGTCGGGCCACAACTGGGTGAGCACAACGCACAGGTACTCCAAGAGCTTGGCTATGACGTGGCACAGATCGCACAGTTGCGCAAAGACGGAGCCATCTAAACTGAAGCGCCAGCCGATGCGCTGCCCCCTCATTACGGCAACAACGCTTCCCCGCGAGCGCCTTGATGAGGCCTACGCCGCCTGGCTGGACCCGCACTACCTGAAAGACACCAAGGCGTTTTTCGACAATCTGGCGCAGCCATGACAAATCCCGGGCAAAAAGAAACCCCGGGAAGTGGGGAGACGACCCGGGGTTAAACATGGCCTGCCTGGAGACCAGTAGCAGCAAGCTACAAGCACCGGAGCACAATGCTCGATCCTGCTGTTACAAAGTCTGACTGACCTGGGCGCGGGAAGGTTCCCACAAATATCCGTTCAATTGCGGCTGGCCAGAAGCTTGTCCTGCGCCGCATTACGCAATGCCGCGATGACACAAGGCTCAAGGCGCCCTTCAGCGATCAGCACGTCGCGATGCAAACCGTCGACCACATCCGTCAGCAGCCGTTTGTCATTCAACTGGACCTGATTGAACGCGCGCTCGACCACGGTCGCGCCGATAGCATTCTTCAGGGTTATCCGGCATTCGCCACGAATGCCTGACGGGGTCAACGTGACCTGATACGGGCTCAGCGCCTCACCGAGCAACAGACTGATACTTTCCATCCCGATCACCACTCAATAGTCCGAAACAACGTGCCTGGGGCATGCCTGAAAAAGATGACCGCTGGCCCGAGAAGAAAGTTCTGGGTACTGACCGCAAGCGAACCTGCAGCCCAGTCAAGAGAGCATGCACGGCGAACATGACAGAGAAAAAACGCAACCATCACATCTGTCGGGTACGACGGGCGATGTCGGCCCAGCCCCCCAACAATCCTCGTAGCTGGCCATCTGCCGTGTAAAACGGCACCGTCCACTGGTAGATATCCCTGACGCCTTCCTTGAACATCAATTGACGCTCGAAAAAGCGCGTCCTGCGCGTACTCAACTGCGCCAGAAACTCGGCATGCAACAGTTCAGCGGTTTGTCTGGGCATGACATCGACCTCGATCAACTGCCGCCCCTGCATCCGGTCAAAACGTGTCGACAAGGCGTCCTCATAACTTTTGTTGCACATGATCAAGCGCCCTTGCAGATCACGGACAAACATCGGGTCAGGCATGGCATCCATCAGGGCATGCTGGAAGGCGAGCTGATCGCGCAGGCTCCTTTGGGCCTCGACCCGTTGCCTGACCACCACCGCCAACCGCCGATTCCAGAGCAGGGACAACAGCCCGAACAGGCTGAGCACAAACATGCCCCAGCAGACCCACTGGTCAATCCGCTGCCAGAGACCAGGCGGCTGTAGCACGGTAGCGCCGCCGAACCACTTCAGGCGAAGGTCGCGCAGCTCCTGCGCAGGAAACGCCTCAAGCGCCTTGTTGAGGATACTCAGCAACTGCGGCTGACCTTTGCGCAACGTCAGATAATCCGCATCCCATTTGCCCGGCACCACAGCCCCGATCTGCAGCCGACCCGACGGAAAATGCTGGGCGCCGATTTCGTTTTCGATGGTGACGTAGGCTTCGTCGCTTTCAACCCAGGCACGGGCTTCGGCGTAGGTTTTAACCGAACGCAATTCGATGGACGGATAATCACGACGGATCACCGCTTCCAGTGCATGCCGGGTCGGCAGCACCAGTACCCGCGTCGCCATATCCTCCAGCGAATGCACCGGCGGCGCCCCAGCCTGCCCGACAAAGACCCATCCGGCACCGCCGAACGCATGGCTGAAATCGAGAAATACCTTGCGTTCGTCATTCATCGCCAGGGTCGTACTCAAATCCGCCGCGCCGCTTTCCAGATGGGCCAGCATCTGATCGGTGGAAAAAGACTGTTCGTAAACGAACTGCAAGCCCGTCATGTCACTGATGCGCTTGAGCAGATCACTGTTCAAGCCCGTCCATTGACCATGTTCATCCTTGAACAGGTACAACGGATATTCCAGTGCCGTGACCACCACCCGTGGATGGCTGGCCATCCATCGCAACTCCTGGTCATTCAGCACGACCTTTGAGTGGGGGGCAGACATCCCGCGTTCCGGAATCGATGCAGGGTTCGCCCCTCCCCATTCGGCGATTCCCAGCATGCCGAATAAAAACAGCCAGCGTGCGACTGGCTTGAACACACTTGTAAACAGCATTCCCACGTCCTTGGTGATCCATTCGCCTGTCCCTTCGCGGCGATAACACGACAAGTGTGCATGCAGAATCGAGTAGGAGGCGGTCTCGCGACCGCCGTCCTCTCACACCACCGTACGTACGGCTCCGTATACGGCGGTTCAGATTATGCGATTAAGCCGGTTTACCGTATCCAATATCGAGACCAAACCGAGTCCATCCCAAAGTTTCTTTG